>NZ_JBEXDX010000015.1:178793-183103 GCF_040605995.1 Streptomyces sp. NPDC005492 | reverse complement strand
CGGGGAGCACTGGAGCGCGAAGTCCAGCGCGATCTCCATCCCCAGCTCACGGGCGCGGGCGACGAACGCGTCGAAGTCCTCCAGCGTGCCCAGCCGGGGGTCGATCGCGTCGTGACCGCCCTCCGGGGACCCGATCGCCCACGGCACACCGACGTCCTCGGGTCCCGCGGACAGCGTGTTGTTCGGCCCCTTGCGGAACGTCGTCCCGATCGGATGGATCGGCGGCAGGTACACCACGTCGAAACCCATCGCGGCGATGCCGTCCAGTCGCCGAGCTGCCGTACGGAAGGTGCCGTGCGGGGTCTCTGAGGTGCCTTCGGAGCGCGGGAAGAACTCGTACCAGGCGCCGTACAGGGCCCGCTTCCGCTCCACCTGCACCACACGAGGGCCGGAGACCGTCACCAACTCCCGCAGCGGATGCCGGGCCAGGGTCCGGTCCACCTCCGGTGTCAACGCGGCGACGAACCGCGTCCCCACCGGCAGCGAGTCGTCGCGCAACGTCTCCGCGGCGGCCAGCACCGTGGCACGTGCCGGTCCCTCGGGTACGCCGGCTGCGGCTCGCTCGTGCAGCTCCGCGCCCTCTTCCAGCATCAGGCCGATGTCGATGCCGGCCGGGATCTTGATGCGGGCGGCCCGGCGCCAGGTGGCGACGGGGTCGCCCCAGGCCTCCACGACGTACGACCAACGGCCCGTCGCGTCCGGGGTGACCTCGGCGCCCCAGCGGTCGCTGCCGGGGGCGAGCTCCCGCATCGGGGTCCATGGACCGGGACGGCCGTCCGGGTCCCGGAGAACGACGTTGGCGCCGATCGTGTCGTGGCCTTCGCGGAACACGGTGGCGGTGACCTGGAACGTCTCGCCCACCACCGCCTTCGCCGGGCGTGTGCCGCCCTCCACGGCCGGGCGTACGTCACGTACCGGAATGCGGCCGATGACTGCCGGGGTCGTGTTCATGGGTCTCACCTCCGCCGTGCTCGTGGCCGGGCTGTTGCCCGGCCGGGGATCCAAGCTGCGCCGGAAGGGGGACTACCTTCCCGCCGGGGACCGCCGGTCGACGGCGACGGGCGGCGCGCGGTGTGCGACGGCCGTCGTCAGAGGGCGTCCGTTCTGCTCCTGGAGGTACGTGCCCACGGAGCTGCGCAGATAGCGCTCGGCGGCGTCCGCGGCCTCGCGCGCGCAGCGTTTTCCCATCAGCACGCACAAGGTGTAGCCCGAGTCCTCGAAGGTGGCCCGCGCGGTCCGGTCGCCCGGCGACGCGAGCATCACGCGTTCCCACACCCGGTAGCGCCGCAGGTGGCGGGCTACTTCTGATTTGGCGGGTAGCAGCATGGCGCTGTTCACCTTCCGCCTCGGCGGACCGCGCTTCCCGACCATCGGGTGGCGGCCGTGCACGGAGCGGCATGGCTCCGGCACGGCAGTCGAGGCTTTCACTCATGGTGCACATATGATGACCAAGCGTCTTGTTGGTTCTTCAACTACCTCACGCGTCGCTCGGGTTGCACGAATGGCCTAGCGCTCGCACTGTGGAGGTGACTCGGAAGCGATCAGTGCTCACGCTTCGTGTTCGGGGCCCCGGCCCCGCAGGGCGAGGGGAAGCGCGAGCTTCGCCGGTAGGGAGCAACGACGATGAAGACCGCAGTGCCCTGCTACTACCACCTCGACGTGGAAGTCAGCCCGGAACGGGTCGGGCAGGTCAGGCGCATCCTGGCCGCCCATCTCCGGCTCTGGGACCTGGAGATCCTCGTGGATCCCGTCTGCCGCGGCGCTGAGCTGCTGCTGCGGGCCATCGACGAGCACGCGACGGACAAGCAGACGTCCATCGAGCTGTGGTGGAACGGTCAGCACCTGATCACCGCCATCGGCGGCGACGACCGCGATCTGCGCCCGGACCTCGACCTGCGTGCCTGCCTCGCCCGGATCGCCGCGATGAGCGACGGCTGGGGATGCTGCGCCACCGACACCGGAAGCAAGGTCATCTGGTTCTCGCAGCGCGCCCGCAGCGGTGAACGCGTCCCGCGTGTCCCCACGACTCCCGCGCCCCGCATCCGGGAGATGCTCCAGCTTCCCCGCGAGGTACCGGTCGACCTGCCGGCCCGCGCGACGCACGGTGTCCTGGAGGAGGCCCGGTGACCGCGCGACCGTCCCGGAAAGGGGTGCCCGTCTGGAGCGGGCACCCCAGTCCATTGGGTGCCTCCTACGACGGGCAGGGCACCAACTTCGCCCTGTTCAGCGAGGTCGCCGAGCGCGTCGACCTCGTCCTCGTCGAGGACGACGGCAGCCACCGGAACATTCGGCTGACCGAGGCCGACGGCTTCGTATGGCACTGCTATCTGCCGGGAATCGGGCCGGGGCAGCGTTACGGCTACCGGGTGCACGGCCCGTGGCATCCGAGTGCCGGACACCGTTGCAACCCGGCGAAGCTTCTCCTCGACCCGTACGCCGGGGCGGTGGACGGACAGATCGACAACCACCCCTCGCTGTACGAGCGTTCGGCCGGTCCCACCCCCGGCGACAGCGCCGGGCACGGCATGCTCGGCGTGGTCACCGACCCGGCCTTCGACTGGGGCGAGGACCGACCGCCCCGGCGCCCGTACGCCGACACGGTGATCTACGAGGCCCATGTGAAGGGCCTGACCCGCACCCACCCGGACGTGCCCGAGGAACTCCGCGGTACGTACGCGGGACTCGCGCACCCCGCGGTGATCGACCACCTGGTCTCGCTCGGGGTCACCGCCGTCGAACTGATGCCGGTGCACCAGTTCGTGCAGGACGGGGTGCTCCAGGACCGGGGGCTGTCCAACTACTGGGGCTACAACACGATCGGGTACTTCGCGCCCCACAACGCCTACGCCGCGCACCGCGAACGCGGGCAGCAGGTCACCGAGTTCAAGTCCATGGTGAAGGCGCTGCACGCCGCCGGCCTCGAAGTCATCCTCGACGTCGTCTACAACCACACCGCCGAGGGCAACGAGAAGGGCCCCACGCTGTCCTTCCGGGGCATTGACAACTCCTCCTACTACCGTCTGGTGGACGGTGACTGGGGCCACTACTACGACACGACGGGGACCGGGAACAGCCTGCTGATGCGGCACCCCTATGTCCTCCAGCTCATCATGGACTCGCTGCGCCACTGGGTCACCGAGATGCATGTCGACGGCTTCCGCTTCGACCTCGCGGCCACCCTGGCCCGGCAGTTCCACGAGGTCGACCGGCTCTCCGCGTTCTTCGACCTGATCCAGCAGGACCCGGTGATCAGCCGCGTCAAGCTCATCGCCGAGCCCTGGGACGTGGGCGAGGGTGGCTACCAGGTGGGCAACTTCCCGCCGCTGTGGTCGGAGTGGAACGGCAGATACCGGGACGCCGTACGGGACTTCTGGCGCGGCGGCGAGCACACGCTCGGCGAGTTCGCGTCCCGGCTCACCGGTTCCTCCGACCTGTACCAGCACAGCCGTCGCCGCCCCCGCGCGAGCGTCAACTTCGTCACCGCGCACGACGGTTTCACGCTGTGCGACCTGGTCTCGTACAACGACAAGCACAACGAGGCCAACGGGGAGGGCAATCGGGACGGCGAGAGCGACAACCGGTCCTGGAACTGCGGCGCGGAGGGCAGGACCGAGGACCCCGCCGTGCTGGAGCTGCGCGCCCGCCAGCAGCGCAACTTCCTTGCCACACTGCTCCTTTCGCAGGGCATCCCGATGCTGAGCCACGGCGACGAACTGGGTCGCACCCAGGGCGGCAACAACAACGCCTACTGCCAGGACAACGAAGTCTCCTGGATCGACTGGGAGTTGAGCGAGGAGCAGCGTCAACTCGCAGCGTTCACCCGTTACGTGATCGGGCTGCGTGCCGCGCATCCCGTGCTGCGCCGGCGCCGTTTCTTCCGCGGCGAGACCGCCACGCACGCCGGACAGCCGCTGCCCGACCTGGTCTGGCTGCTGCCCGACGCCCAGGAGATGACCGACCGCGACTGGCAGCGCTCCGACGCGCACAGCGTGGGGGTCTTCCTCAACGGCGACGCCATCGCCGAGCGCGACCCGCACGGCGGACCCGTCGTGGACGACTCCTTCCTGCTCCTCCTCAACAGCTACTGGGAGCCCGTCGACTTCCGCCTCCCCGACGCCACCTACGGCGAACGCTGGACAACCCTGATCGACACCGCCGACCCGGAGGGCACCCCCGACGAGACCGAACACAAGGCGAACACGGACCTACTGGTCGAGCCCCGCAGCCTCGTCCTCCTGTCACGCCCCGCCCGACGCTGAGAGCCAGGCCGGCTCCGCGGCATCCGGTGCGGCGAAGCCAGCACCGGGCTG
>NZ_JBEXDX010000015.1:0-178695 GCF_040605995.1 Streptomyces sp. NPDC005492 | reverse complement strand
CGCGACACCGGGCTGCGACACCGGGCTGCGACACCGGGCTGCGACACCGGGCTGCGACACCGGGCTGCGACACCGGGCTGCGACACCGGGCTGCGACACCGGGCTGCGACACCGGGCTGCGACGCCGGGCTGCGACGCCGGGCTGCGACGCCGGGCTGCGACGCCGGGCTGCGACGCCGGGCTGCGACGCCGGGCTGCGACGAGCGCGAGG
Organism: Streptomyces sp. NPDC005492; assembly: GCF_040605995.1. Lineage (NCBI taxonomy): Bacteria > Bacillati > Actinomycetota > Actinomycetes > Kitasatosporales > Streptomycetaceae > Streptomyces > Streptomyces sp. NPDC005492. The sequence continues at coordinate 178,484 of NZ_JBEXDX010000015.1, read as the reverse complement.
CGACGCCCTGTGGGCGAACGACGGGACGTCGCGGACACGGTCCGGAGCCACCCCGTAGGGCAACGGCATTGGCTTCAGGGGGTCTCGCGTGACGTCACCGTGAACTGTGCGCCGTCCGGGTCGCGCAGCACCGCCTCGTAGTCGGACTCCCGCAGGACGCCTCCGCCGTGCGCCGCGACCACCCGGGCGCACGAGCGGATGTCCGCGACCGCGAAGTGGACCTGCCAGTGCGGGCGGACGGTCGGGTCGGGGGCCGCCTCCAGCGCGCCCGACTCGATCCGCGCCACGACATGTCCGTCGCTGAGCAGGACGACCTCGCCGCCCTCGTAGCGGACCTCGCAGCTCTGCGGGTCCGCCGACGCCCAGTCGAGGATCTCGCCGTAGAAGATCGCCGCCTCGAAGGCGTCGCGGGTGTGCAGGCGGACGAAGGCCGGGGCCGAGCGGCGCCAGGTCTCCCAGCCGCCCATGAGGTCGCCCTCCCAGATGCCGAAGGTCGCGCCGTCCCGGTCGGCGAGCAGGGCCGCCCGGCCGGGCGGGAAGGACAGCGGGCCCACGGCGACCGTGGCGCCGCGCTCGCGGACCCGGCCGGTGGCCACGTCCGCGTCGGGCACGGCGAAGTACGGCGTCCAGGCCACCGCCACCTGCCACATCGAGGCCACCGCGGCCAGACCGGCCACCGGAACGTCGTTCGCCGTGGCGATCCGGAAGCGGTCGCCGAGCCGGGCCGAGCGCCACTTCCAGCCGAACACGGCCTCGTAGAACGCCTCGGTGGTCTCCACATCGCGGCTGGTGAGACTGACCCAGCACGGGGCCCCGAACACCGAGTGGGTGGAGACGGCGTCCGGCTTGCCGGGGAACGGTTCGCTGTCGTGGTTCATGACCCCCAGTGTCCAACCGGAAGGGGTACCCGTGCCTGTCGAGCACGTGTCTTGACCATCCCTTTGGGTTAGTTACCTCTGCTAAAGAGGTAATCTCACAAGTGTGGAGACGGAGAACTTCCCGGAGGAGCTGGCCGACGCGCTCGTCGGTGTCCAGCGGCTGATCCGCAGGCGACTACGGAGCGAGATGACCTTGCCGCGGCTGCGCGGCGCCGAGGTGGAGCTGCTGCGCCTGGTCGAGATCCGGCCCGGCATCGGCATCTCGGACGCGGCCAAGGAGCTGTACCTCGCGAGCAATTCGGTGTCGACGCTCGTCAACCAGCTCGTCCGGGACGGCTTCCTGATCCGCGGGACGGACCCCGCCGACCGGCGCGCCGCCCGCCTCCAGCTCACGCAGGCGGCCAAGACCCGCCTCGCCGACTGGCACGCGCGGCGCGCGGAACTCGTCCGCGGACAGGTCGACCGTCTCGACCGGGCGGACCGGGACGCGCTGCGCGCGGCGATCCCGGCCCTGCGCCAACTGGCCGTCAATCTGCACGAGGAGGCCGAGGACTCATGACACCGGACACCGCCCCCGGGCGGGCCGCAGCCGTGAGCTGCACCCGGCTCGCCTATTCCTTCGGCGAGACGACCGCGGTGGACGGGCTCGACCTGTCCGTGGGGGAGGGCGAGGTCTTCGGACTGCTCGGCCCCAACGGAGCCGGGAAGACCACGGCCATCCGCTGCATCACCACCCTCCTGCCGGTCCCGGCGGGCATGGTCCACGTCTTCGGCCACGACACGGCCAAGGACCAGATGTCCGTGCGCCGGATGCTCGGCTACGTCCCACAGCAGCTCTCCGCCGACAGCGGGCTCACCGGCCGCGAGAACGTCGCTCTCTTCGCCCGCGTCTTCGACGTCCCGCGCCGGGAACGCGCGGCCCGCGTCGCCCAGGCGCTGCGGGCGGTCGACCTCACCGACGCCGCCGACCGGCTGGCCAACACCTACTCCGGCGGCATGGTCCGCCGACTGGAACTCGCGCAGGCCCTGGTCAGCGCACCCCGTCTGCTCATCCTCGACGAGCCCACCATCGGCCTCGACCCGATCGCCCGCACCAGCGTGTGGGAACACATCAACGCCGTGCGCGAGGCCACCGGCATGACCGTGCTGGTCACCACCCACTACATGGACGAGGCCGACCAGTACTGCGACCGCGTCGGCCTGATGCACCGCGGCCGGATCCGCGCCCTGGGCACCCCGACCCAGCTCCGCGAGGGCCTCGGCGAACGCCGCCGCGCGGACGGCGCCCCCGCCACCGATCCGCTGCCCACCCTTGAGGACGTCTTCCGGGACATCGCCGGCAGCGGTCTCGAAGACCAGTCAGGAGGTTTCCGCGATGTCCGAAGCACCCGCCGCACCGCGAACCGTGTCGGCTGACCCCGCCACCGCCGAGAACGGCCTCAACCTTCTGCTCACCCCGCCCCAGCCCCGGTCCGGCTGGCGGCTGATCCCCGCCCGCGTCATCGCGATGTGCGCCGTAGAACTCCAGAAACTCCGCCACGACCGCACAGAGTTGTACACCCGAGCCGTCCAACCGGCCCTCTGGCTGCTGATCTTCGGCCAGACCTTCACCCGCATCAAGGCGATCCCCACCGGCGGCATCCCCTACATCGACTACCTCGCCCCGGGCATCATCGCCCAGTCCGCGATGTTCATCGCCATCTTCTACGGCATCCAGATCATCTGGGAGCGCGACGCCGGCATCCTCAACAAGCTCCTCGTCACCCCGACCCCGCGCTCGGCGCTGATCACCGGCAAGGCCTTTGCGGCCGGTGTGAAGTCGCTGATCCAGGCCGTCGTCGTGGTGGTCATCGCGGCGATCCTCGGGGTGGCGCTGACCTGGAACCCGCTGAAGCTGCTCGGCGTCGGGGCGATCGTGATCCTCGGCTCGGCCTTCTTCTCCTGTCTGTCGATGACCATCGCCGGCATCGTGCTCAGCAGGGACCGGTTGATGGGTTTCGGACAGGCGATCACCATGCCGCTGTTCTTCGGCTCCAACGCCCTCTACCCGGTGGCGATCATGCCGGGCTGGCTCCAGACGGTCAGCAAGGTGAACCCGCTGAGCTACGAAGTGGACGCCCTGCGCGGCCTTCTGCTCGGCACCCCCTCGCATGTCGGCACCGACTTCGCCGTGCTGTTGGTGGCCGCTGCACTGGGCATCGCCGCCGCCTCCTCCCTGCTCGGACGGCTCGCCCGCTGATCTTGTCCGGAAGGTGATGTGCGGCACGCCCCCGACCACGGTTCGACGGCCGGAAAGCGGATTCTTCCTGCGCACGGCTTGATCAGTGATCAAGCGGACGAAATCGCTGGCCACAGCGCATTCTGCTCATTTGACAGTGCGCTGAGCACACAGATAGGAAGCAGCTCTCTGAGGTCGAGAGGGTGCACTGTGTACGAGCCGAACGTGGTCGGGGACTGGCAGGAGTACGACGAACATGCCGGTCTGCGTGTCCGTGTCCACAGCCTGGCGGCTGCCGAGCCGCCGCGCGGACGCGACGACGCCGCCGAGGGGCTGACGTACTTCACGCTCCGGGTGACCGTCGAGAACCGCGGCGCGCGGCACTACGGCATCCACCTGGAGGACGGCCAGATCGACGTCAGGCTCGGCCCGGACGGCGAGAGCGCCTTCATCGACTGGCGCAGCTCGCAGTTCATCGAGGGCTTCGACGTCCACCCGCTGCGCCGCGCCACCGCCGTCCTGTACGCGGCCGGTGCGGAGGCCTCCCTGACCCAGGTCGACGTGCAGGTGCAGCTCCGGGTCGAGGAGGAGTGGACCGACCGGCGCCTGTGGGCGGGCGGTATCGGTCTGTGCGAGGCGGCCGTCGCCGGCGGTGCGGGGCGGGACGACAGCCTGGCGCACCAGGTCAGCAACTTCCTCCGCGACCAGGCGGAACCCGGCCCCGCCTGAGGGGTCAGTGCGGGATGCCGTCGATGATCTCGCGGGCGCCCTGACGCAGCAGCGCCACGGCCACCGACGTTCCGAGCGTCGCCGGGTCCAGCCGGCCCGCCCACTCGTGCGCGTTCAGCCTGGTCTTGCCGTCCGGGGTGAACACACAGGCGCGCAGCGACAGTTCACCGCTCCGGTCCACCTGGGCGTACCCGGCGATCGGGCTGTTGCAGTGCCCCTGGAGGACATGCAGGAACATACGCTCGGCGGTCGCCTCACGATGGGCCTCGGGGTGGCCGAGCCCGCTGATCGTGTCGATGACGTCGGTGTCGCCCTCGCGGCACTGCAGGGCGAGGATGCCCGCGCCGATCGGCGGCATCATCGCCTCGGCGGACAGCACCTCGGTGGCCACGTCCAGCCGGCCGATGCGCTCCAGGCCGGACATCGCGACCAGCAGCGCGTCCGCCTCGCCCGCGGCGAGCTTCTCCAGCCGCCGGTTGACGTTGCCGCGGAACGGCACACAGTGCAACTCCGGGTGGGTGGCGGCGAGTTGGGCGACCCGGCGGACCGACGAGGTGCCGACACGGGTACCGGCCGGCAGCTCGTCCAGGGTCAGCCCGCCCGGGTGGATCAGGGCGTCGCGGATGTCGTCCCGCTTCAGGAACGCGGCGAACGTAGTGCCGGCCGGCAGCGGACGGTCGGCGGGCACGTCCTTCATGCAGTGCACCGCGAGATCCGCCTCACCGGCGAGCAGCGCGGCGTCCACCTCCTTGGTGAACGCCCCCTTGCCCTCGACCGCGGACAGATCGCCCATCCACTTGTCGCCGGTCGTCTTCACCGGCACGACCTCGGTGCGCACCTGTGGATGAAGGACGGCCAACTCGGCGCGGACACGCTCCACTTGGGCCAGCGCCATGGGCGAGTCGCGGGAGACGATACGGATCAGTTCGGGCACGGACATGCGGCCACGATAGACCGTTCCGCACCTCCTCCGACGCGGCACCCGCCAACTCAAACCTGTGGCACCACCCGAATCAGACAAGGGGCTCGCTGATCTCCACGGCGCGCACCGCGGCGACCAGGGCCGTTTCGTCGCCCACGTCCAGAGCGGTGTCGGTGAACTTGATGACGTGTTCGTCACCATGGGCCACGGCCCGTTCGAGCACATCCTCCGCCGTGAGGGGCGCCGGCGGTGTGTACTCGACCGGCTCGTCGGGGGTGTACATCGCGGTGACCGCCGCGGACGCCGTCCACGCGGCGTGCAGGCTCGGCACCCACAGCTCACGGGGGAGCGCGTCGAGCGCGCGCAGCACGGCATTGGGAGCCGTCGCGGCGTGGACCAGCATGGTCGGCTGCCCGTGCCCGTGGGTGGCGTAGCGATGCGTGGCCGCGCGCACCAGTTCGGTGAGCCGGTCCCGCGCGGCGTCCGGATCGGTCACCTCGCCCGCCCAGACGGGCAGTCGGCGTACGGCGTCCAGCCGGGCCCGGAAACCGACCGGCCCTTCGACGATCGGAGGTATGGCGTCGAGGGCGTCGGCGGCGGTGCGTGCGCCGGGCACCGACGCGATGCCGGACACGGGTTGGTGCCGGGCCGCCCAGTAGCCCAGCCCGTGCGCGAGCTCCGTGAGCCGGGGCTCGTTCTCCTCCGCGCCGAGCGCCCGCACGGCATGGCCGACCCGGATGACCGGATGGGTGGCGCCCGCCGCGATCCCGGGCAGCAGACGCGGCCACCACACGGCGAGGACGCCCCGCCAGGGATGTTCGGCGAGGGCACGGGAGAAGTAGCCGATCCAGTCGGCGGCCCGGTGCGGATCGCCCAGCGCGGAGGGCCAGTTGCCGTCAGTGACGGGAGCCACCGGATCGGGGAACTCCTCCAGCTTGTCCCGGTAGAGATCCAGCCAGTGGTGAACGGCCCCGGCCCGCCCGCGCGCGGCAAGTGCCTCGGCGACCATCGGTGCGTGGTTGCTGAGCCAGCCGTCCCGCTCGGGCCCGGTGGAATGCAGTCGTCCGAAGGCCTCTTCCAGCGTTCCGCTCGTGTCCATACCCAGCACGCTAGGTCTCCGGCCCACGAGAACAGATCGGCCCGGAGACGGAAGCAGCACCCGCCCCCGGCCCTAGGTCGGCGGTCCTACGGCCGTGGGGAGTGGATGCCGCCGGTGGCCGCGCGGCGGGGGCCGGGGCCTGTCCGGCCGATCACGCCGCGGCCGCGAGGTGTGGCGCGCCCATCTCCGGCGTTGCCTTCACCCGCTGGCTCCCCGTCGCTCGAAAGCTGGCGCGCAGGGCCCTGTCGTGTCGCCCGTGGCGGCAGCCGCCGACCTCTCCTCCCGCCTCGCGGCCGTACGCTCCCCCCGCTCACCGGCACTACCCAGGCACCGTTCCTCTTCTGCGACCCGGTCGGCCGGACAGGTCCTACTCGGTCAGCACGACCTCGATCGTGCGATGCCCCCGTCCGTCGGCCGCCACGACAGGCTCCCCGGCCCGCCCGTCGACCGTGCTCGACCGCACCCGGCTTCCGGCGCCGCGCAGAGTGACGTCGAGCGTCATGTCCCGGTACGGCAGTCCGCGCAGGCGTACCGGGCCCCAGGACGGAGGCAGGCACGGGCGCAGTCGTAGGGAGTCGTCCGTGAAGGTCAGGCCGAACAGGCCGTCGTGGACCAGGCGCAGATACGCCGTCGCCGACCAGGTCTGGTCGGGCTGGGAGACGAAGTGGTCGGCGTGGCCGCTGCTGCCGCCCTGCCAGCCGCCGTCGACCGCGCCGGTCACGGAGTTGTACACCTCGTAGAAGCCGCCGCTCGTGGTGATCAGCCCGGCGAGGGTGTCGACAGCGAGGGCGAACGGCTCGGTGCGGCCCGCGTCGGCGGCTGCCTGGCCGTACAGTCCGTGGACCATCGGCCAGACCATCATGTTGTGCCGTCCCGGACGCCGGTCGTCGAAGCGCGGGAAGTGCGGCCAGACGTTGACGATGCCGTACGGCTGCCAGTGCGTGGAGTCCAGGATGCGGGCGGCCCGGTCGGCGTCGGCGACGCCGAGGAGGACGGCGAGGGCCAGTCCCGCGCCCTCCTGCGAGGTGTCGAGACGTCCGGCGAGCGAGCCCTCGCCGTGCACGAGATAGCCGTAGGTGCCGGCGTCCGCGCGCCACAGGTGCCGGTCGATCGCCGTGCGCAGACGCTCCGCGTCCGAGCGCAGGGAGGCGGCCTGTACGGGGCGGCCGAGGGCCTCGGACATGGCGGCGAGGGCCAATTGGGCGCCGTAGTAGAGGCAGTTGGTCGACAGGCACATCAGCTTGGCAGCCTGCGGGTGGTCGAGGACGAAGGACGAGTGGACGGATGTCGAGGCGGGCGGGCTCGGGTAGCCGGAGATGCCGTCGTTCATGAAGCCCGGGCCCTCGAAGAGGCCGAAGGACGCGTTGAAGTGCTGGGCGCGGCGGGCCGCGAGGGTGTGCGTGGACGTGTCGCAGGCCCGGGTGAGGAAGTCGCGGTCGCCGGTGACGAGGTAGTGGTGGTGGGCGGCCAGGACCCACACGATCTGGTCCCACCACTGGTTGTCCTGTTGGACCACGAGTCCGTCGCCCGCGTGGTCGACCACGGACCACAGGGTGTTCCGGGCGACCGCCGGTGCCAGCAGGCTGACCCCGCTCCAGGTGTTGACGGCCGCGTCCCGTGTCCAGCGCTGCGGCGCGGGATAGCCGCCGCCCGCCCGCACGACGGTGCCGGGCGGGTAGGCGAGCAGGCCCGCCCGGTCGTACACCGAGCGGTCCGCGCCGATGGTGTTGGCGCCGGACACGGACCTGAGCGCGGACGCGTAGAGCGCGCCGAGCCGGCGTTGGACCGCCGGGTCGTCGAAGTCGAGGGTGGGCATGCTGTATCCGTTCCCGGGAGCCGGGCCCTGCGCACCCGCGGGGAAGGCCGTCGCCCCGGCCACCGCCAGCGCGACCAGGAAAGCCCGCCGGGAGATTCGTCTGGCTGCCACGTTCCGTCCTCTCGGGCTCCCGGGGTCGAGATGATCCCGGGAGCTCTGAGAACGATGGTGCCCTGTGCCGAGTACCGTCAGGCGTTGGGGTCGAACGTGATTCCGGACGGCTCGGCCGAGGTGAGGTGGGCCGCGAAGTTGGCGTCCTTGAGTCCGAAGTTGGCGCTGCCGAAGTCGTAGGCGCTCAACTTGTCGCGCAGGCCCGCCGGGTAGCCGTTCCAGCCGACCAGCGGCGGGTACTGCCAGGTGTGCTTGTCGTTCTCCGGCGGCTCGTCATTGGCGTTCGCCAGCCGGAAGTCGTGCGTGCCGATGCCGTCCTTGTGGTAGACGATCTTGGCGTGGGTGCCGTCGAAGCGGACCTCGGACGCCGCGTGCACGGTGAACGAGCCGTGGTTGGACGTCGACACGTACTGGATCTGGCCGTTCTGCACCCAGACCACGACGTGTTCCCAGTCGTTGCGGTGCCCGCCGATGCTGGAGTTGGCGAGCGCCTGGTCCTTCTCGAAGTACAGGCCGTACATGTACGCGCACCAGCCGTTGTTGCACTTGTAGCGCGAGTAGCTGTTGGTGTTGTCGAGGTCCGAGGCGTCGTGGCAGTCGCCGCTCAGTGAACCCGTCGGGTTGAGGCCGCCGTTGACGGTCCCGTCGGGGCCGATCGCGGGCGTCGGGTAGCAGCCGTCCGTGTCGTAGTCGAAGGCGGGCAGATACGTCTGCTCGGCCGCCTCGGCGTTCGAGGGCAGCGCCTTGGGCGGGGCGGCGAAGGCGGCGGACGGGAAGGCGACGACCAGGGCGGCGGCACCACCGAGGGCGGCGAGCCACCTTCCCCGGCGGACTCGGGACTTCTGGGACGACACGCGTCCTCCTTTGCGGGCGCAGCCCGATGGCTGTGAGGGGTGGAAAGGGCTTTCAGCGTCCCGATTTTTCATGTACGTGCCAAGGGGGCGAGGTGTCACGGCGGTGACACGCCGCCCAATACTTGATCTACGCAACTTCCTTGCTTCTCCGGTGCGTTCACCGGTTCACAGCTCGGGATCCGGCGGCACGGACGCCCGCACCAGACCCGTCTGGTAGGCCATCACGACGAGTTGGTGCCCTTCATCTCGCGCAGCGCGGAGGATGTCGTACCGGCGAGTTCCGTCAGGATCTTCCGCACCTGCTCGGGGTGCGTGCGCGCCAGGTGGGCGGCGGTGCCGGCCTGCGCGTGGGCCAGGACCAGATGATGGGCGACCACGTCGGGCAACTCCCGTGCGATGCGCATCCGTTCCTCGGCCATCCGGTGCCTGGCCTCCTCCTCCCGGGCGCGCTCGGCGTACTCGGCCCGCGCCCGCACCGCCTCCAGACAGGCGTCCCGCAGCCGGAGCGCGTTCCCGGCGACGACCGGCAGCAGCAGCCAGGCGGCCGGGCCGACGGTCCTGAACGGCCAAGGGTGATGCACCGGGTCCACCACCGTGGCCGCGCCCACCACCAGCACGACCGGGACCAAGAAGTAGCGGCGGGCCGTCCGTGGGCGGGTCAGCATGGCCAGCCGGTACAGGGCCGGCATCAACGGCCCCAGCGTCAGCGGGGTGAGCAGACAGCCCAGCGCGCCCGCCCCGGCGGCCGTCACCGCCGTAACCGCGACGACCGTACGGGGACGGCTCCGCTGCAAGAGCAGGGCCGCGCAGGAGACCGCGGCGAGCGCGATCGTGGAGCCCACGTCGGACCGGGGACCGGACGGCACGTTCAGCTCGCTGCCGAAGAGAAACATGACGAACAGCAGCACCGCCGCCATGGTGTCGACGGTGCGGATGTGCTCGTCCGCGTAGCGCTGCGCCGCATGGAGACCCCTCGTCGGACACCAGACTCCCGGGCGGACCCCGGTCCCGCCGTCGTGCGGCTGCCGACAGTCACCGCTACTGAGAACGCGGTACACGCCGCCGGCCGTGTCGTCCCCGGGCACGACCGGCGGCGCGCGTCACGTCACACGTTCTGCAGATACGCCAGCACGGCCAGCACCCGGCGGTGCCCGCTGTCGCTCGGCGGCAGGCTCAGCTTCAGGAACACATTGCCGATGTGCTTGCTGACCGCGCGTTCCGTGACGACCAGGGTCCTGGCGATCGTCGTGTTGTCGTGGCCCTCCGCCATCAGCTTCAGCACCTCGCGCTCGCGCGGGGTCAGCGAGTCCAGCGGTGAGTTGCGGCGCCGGGTGAGCAGCTCGGTCACCACCTCGGGGTCGAGCGCCGTACCGCCGGCCGCCACCCGGTCCAGCGCGTCGAGGAACTCGTCGACCCGGCCGATCCGGTCCTTGAGGAGATAGCCGACCCCGCTCGCGCCGACGCCCAGCAACTCGGCGGCGTACGACTCCTCGACATACTGCGACAGCACCAGCACCGGCAGCCCCGGAATCTTCTCCCGTGCCTCCAGCGCGGCCCGCAGGCCCTCGTCGCGGAATCCGGGCGGCATCCGCACATCGAGCACGGCCACGTCCGGCCGGTGTTCGAGCAGCGCGGGCAGCACCTCGGGCCCGCTGCCCGCGACGGCCACCACCTCGTGCCCCGCCGACGTCAACAGGAGGACCAGACCCTCCCTGAGCAGGGCGTTGTCCTCGGCGATCACGACTCTCACGACAGTTCCGCCTCAACTACGCTCACCAGACGCACGGCAGCTCCACTTCGATCACGGTCGGCCCCCCGATGGGGCTGGTCACAGTCACATCGCCGTCGAGCGCGGCGACCCGGCGCCGCATGCCCAGCAGCCCCGATCCGCCCGCCTCCTCGGCGCCACCCCGGCCCTCGTCGCGCACCTGGACGCGCAGTCCGGTGCGGGTGCGGGCGAGGCGGACCTCGGCGCGGTCGGCGCCGCTGTACTTGGCCGCGTTGGTCAGCGACTCGGCGATCACGAAGTACGCCGCCGCCTCCACCGCCGCCGGGGCCCGCGGCCCGTCGTGTCCGTCGGTCAGCCCGTCCACGGTCACCGTCACAGCGAGGGCGCTGCTGGCGGCCAGGGCGCGCACCGCGCCGACCAGACCGCGGTCGGTGAGGATCGGCGGATGGATGGCGCGTACGACGTGCCGCAGATCCGTCAGCGCCTCCTCGGCCAGCGTCTGCGCCTCGTCGAGCATCCGGCGGGCCGCCGCAGGGTCCCGGTCGTAGGCCCGCTTGGCGAGACCGATGCGCATCGACAGCGAGACCAGCCGGGCCTGCGTGCCGTCGTGCAGGTCCCGTTCGATCCGGCGCAGTTCAGCCCCGTGCGCGGCGATCGCGCCCGCCCGCGTCTGCACCAACTCCTCGACGCGCACGGCGAGTTGGGCCTTCGGTGAGGGTTTCAGCAGAACCGTGGACCAGTGGGCGTCCAGGTCGGCGAGCCGGCTGATCAAGGGCAGGACGAGGGCCTGGCGGCGCAGCAGCCCGCACCACACCCCGTCGACGACCAGACCCAGCGGCCACAGCGGCAGCATCAGGACGGGCAGGGCGCCGTAGGCGTAGTAGGCGATCATCCAGCGGACGTCGGTCAGTGTGCTCGGGTCGAGGACCGCCGTGCGCACCCGCTCCCGGACGGTGCCGGTGAGCGGCTGGTACGCCTCGGGGATCTTCCGGCCCGTCCACGCGCCTGCCATCTGCCGCTTGGCCCCGGCGATCCGCCGTATCAGCAGCACCGTCTCGGGCAGCATGAACGCGCCGACCACCGTGACCGTGAGGATCGCGGTGATCAGGAGCACGGTGATGAAGATGTACGACCCGAAGGCCATCGCAGCGGCGACGACCAGGTGGAGCGTGGCCCGGGCCGCCTGCCGCAGGGTGGCGCGCATGGAGATCAGGTTAGGCGCATCGGCCCGGGCGCGGGGGAGCGGACCGCCCGGTGCGGGTGCAGCCCGCTCCACCGGGGGTTCGGGAGATCGCTCCCTCGTGCCGTCGGGCGGACGACGCAATCGTTGAGGCAACACGTCAGCCGAGATCCAAGTCTGCTCGTTCCGGAGGAAACCATTCATGAAGCCGCTGCTCGCGTCGAGACCCGTGCTGCGGTTCCTGTTCCTGTTCAACCTGGTCGTCGCCGTCACCACGCCCTTCGTGGCCCGCGGGTCGCAGGCGGTCCTGACCGGCGTCGGCAGGGGGGTGGTCTCGCTCGGGGCGGGCGTCAGCCTGTTCCGGACCGGCCGGAAGGCGGCCTGACCGGGCGCGGTGGCGCGAGGGCACGGGCACACCAGGGCACGCCTCGACGGATGCACCGCGGCTCGCGGTGCCGGTCAGACGGCGCACCAGCCGTTGTCGACGGGCAGCACCGCGCCGTTGATGTTCCGGGCGGCGTCGGAGGCCAGGAAGACGAGCGCGGCGGCCTGCTCCTCGGGGAAGGCGATCCGGTCGGAGAGGCCGAGTCCGGGGCCGATCACCCCCGGGCCGTGGGCCCGCGCGTCGACGTCGAAGGTGATGCCGGTGGCGGTGGACCCGGGCGCGATCGCGTTGGCGCGGATTCCCCGACTCCGGTACATCACGGCGAGGGACTTCACCAGGCCCACGATGCCGTGCTTGGCGGCGGTGCAGGCGGCGCCCGCCGCACTGCCGCGCAGGCCCGCCTCGGCGGCGGTGAAGACGATCGCGCCGCGCCCGGCGGCGAGCATGTGCGGCAGCGCGGCCCGGGTCAGCAGGAACGGCGCCGTCAGATTGACGCGGATGACCCGCTCCCACTCGGCGTCCTCGGTGTCGGCGAGGGCCGACATGCGGTCCATGATCCCGGCGTTGTTCACCAGCACATCGAGCGCGCCGAACGCGTCGAGAGCGGTGGCGACGACCTCGTCCACCACCGCCTGTTCGCTCAGCTCGCCGATGACACCGATGGCGGAGCCGCCGTCGTTCTCGATCTGCTTGACGGTCTGCCCGGCGCCCGCCCGGTCGAGGTCCGCGACGACGACGTCGGCACCCGCGAGGGCGAACTGCAGGGCCGCGGCCCGCCCGATCCCGGACGCCGCCCCGGTGACGACGACACTGCGTCCCTCAAGTCCGGTGCTGCGCATGGCGTACTCCTTCGTCTTCGCGCTCTCGCGGGTCTCGTCCCGAGACGCGGAGTGCGGTGCGGAACCCCGTCGTCGCGGTCGGCCGCGATCGTGGCAAGGGATGTCCACGGACCCGGCGCCGATCTGGGGGAGTGTCCGGCGACCGGGTCCGGGACAGCGCCGACCCCCGTCCCCACGGGTTCGGCGCGGGGGCCGCCTTCCGCTCAAGGCGGCCCCGGCTCTGGTGAGCGAGGGCTCAGTTGCGCTCCTGCTGTCCGGCAGTCCGCCCTTACGGCGGGCTTGCTTGAGTTAGGCAAGCATATGTGACTTACTTGAGTCAAGCAAGCGAATGAATATTGCTTGAGTCAGGCAAGCAGAACGGTAGGCTGAGCGCATGTCCACGTACGGCAGCATCAGTGAGACACGATCACTCGCTCGCGGTGGCGGGCAGCACCTGCTTGTCGCCGTGGGCGAGCCGGACAACGCCGAAGTCCTCTCCACGACACTGGAGTTGGCGGGCTACCGCATCCGCACGGCCGCCACCGGCGCCGAAGTGGTGGCGCGACTCGCGGAGCAGCGGTTCGAACTGGTCGTCATCGACGCGGAGTTGCCCCAGATGGATGCCCTCGCGCAGGGCCGCCGACTCGTCACGCACCGCCCGCCCGTGCTGCTGCTGACCGCCTGGGACGCCCTCGACAAGCTGCTGCCCGAGCTGGGCGCGGGGGAGCGGGACTATGTCACCAAGCCCTTCCGGATCGCCGAAGTCCTCGCCCGGATCCAGGTGTTACTGCGCGCCAGGGGAGGCGGACGGGACGGCGCGCTGCACTACGCCGACCTGGTCCTGGACGACACCACTTGCCAGGCGCGGCGCGGGCGGCGCACCCTCGATCTCACGCCCGCGGAGTACCGGCTGCTGCGCCATCTCCTCGTCAACGCGCACAAGGTGCTGTCCAAGGAGCAGATCAGCCGCTACGTCTGGGGCGACTTCCGCGGTGACAACGCCATGGAACAACTCGTCTCCCGCCTCCGGCGCAAGGTGGACCAGGAGGGCGCGGCGCTGATCCACACGCGGCGGGGCTTCGGCTACTGGCTCGGACGGGCCGCCGGCGGTGGTGGGTGAGTGTCCCGCCGGTGAAGTTGCAAGGGATTCGCGGAGCAAATATGGACGCCTCGTGAAGCGAGCGTGGGGCGGGGTCGCGGTGACGCGGCTCCGCCCCTTTTGCGTTGCGGTCGCGAGTTGCCGCCATAACGTCCATGTCCCTCAACGCGCAGGTAATTCACCCGAGTTAGCCCTCCCTGGCATCTCTGTCCGGCCCATGGCAACAGAGCCTGCGCGTGATCTGGATCACGTCAGGTTGTTGTCAGGGAACTGACCGGAAGGTGTCAGCCCGCTCTGTTTGCATGTGCTCATCGAGGCCTCGTTCCCCACACCCCGGCGCCCCGCCCCACGCGGAGCCCCCCCCACACCGAGGAGAGACATGGCCGACACCCTGACCGGCATCGCGCCCGACACGGCCGCGGCGGTCCCCGAGTATCCGATGCGGCGGGACGCGCGCTGCCCCCTCGCCCCGCCGCCGGCCGTGCACGGGGTGCGCGACGGGAAACCGATCAGCAAGGTCCGCATCTGGGACGGCAGTACGCCCTGGCTGATCACCCGCCACGCCGACCAGCGCGCCCTGCTCACCGACCCCCGCGTCAGCGATGACGACCTGGAACCCGGCTTCCCCCACGTCAACGCGCACCGCGCCGAGATCTCCCCGCACATCCCGCGGCTGATCACCAACACAGACGCCCCCGAGCACACCCGGCTGCGCCGGACGGTCAACGCGCCGTTCCTCGTCAAGCGGATCGAGACCATGCGGGCCCCGGTCCAGAAGATCGTCGACGAGCTGATCGACGACATGCTGGCCGGCCCCAACCCCGCCGACCTCCTCACCGCGCTCGCCCTGCCGGTGCCCTCGCTGGTCATCGCCGAACTGCTCGGAGTGCCGTACGCGGACCACGACTTCTTCCAGCGCAACAGCAGCCTCGCCCTCGACACCGCCGCGTCACCCGAGGAGGCCCGGGAAGCGAGCACCGCGCTCAGCGGCTACCTGGACCGGCTCATCGGGGAGAAGCTGGAGAACCCGGGCGAGGGCGTGGTGTCCGAGATGGCGGGGCGGGTGAAGACCGGTGAGATGACCCGCCTGGAGGCCGTGCACATGGGCGTCGCCATGCTCATCGCCGGGCACGAGACCACCGCGACGATGATCAGCCTCGGCACCCTCGCGCTGCTCCAGGCGCCCGACCAACTCGCCCTGGTGCGCGAGACGGACGACCCGAAGGTGATCGCCGGCGCGGTGGACGAACTGCTGCGCTTCCTGACCATCGTGCAGATCGGGCTCCGCCGGGTCGCCAAGGCGGACATCGAGATCGGCGGTGTCACCATCCGGGCCGGCGAGGGCATGATCTTCGACCTGCCCGCCGCGAACTGGGACCCCGAGGTGTTCCCCGCGGCCGACCGCCTCGACATCACCCGCTCCGCCCGCCAGCACCAGGCCTTCGGCTACGGCCCCCACCAGTGCCTCGGCCAGAACCTCGCCCGCCTCGAACTCCAGGTCGTCTACGGCACCCTCTACCGCCGCATCCCGACCCTGCGCCTGGCCGCCCCGATCGAGCAACTGGCCTTCGACCGCACCGGGACGACCTACGGCGTGGCCTGCCTGCCCGTCACGTGGTGACCACCGACACCTGATCGACGAACGTCAACGAACCTCAACGAACAGCGAGCAAAGGACACAGCCATGAAGGTCGAACTCGACGAACCGAAATGCGTCGCCTCCGGGCAGTGCGTGGTCGCCGCCCCCGACGTCTTCGACCAGCGTGACGAGGACGGTGTGGCGATCCTCCTGGAGGAGCACCCTGGCGCCGAACTCGTAGACGACGTGCGGGAAGCCGTGGCGGTCTGCCCGGCCGCGGCCATCCGACTGGTGGAGCGGTGAACCGGATCGTCGTCGTCGGTGCCTCGGCGGCCGGACTCGCGGCGGCCGAGACGCTCCGCCGCGAGGGCTACACCGGCACGCTCACCCTCGTGGGCGACGAACCGCATCCGCCCTACGACCGGCCGCCGCTGTCCAAGCAGGTCCTCGCCGCCGAGTGGGAACCGGACCGGGTCGCCCTGCGCGGCCCGGCCGACCTGGCCGGGCAGGACCTCGACCTGCGCCTCGGCGTCGCCGCGACGGCACTCGACCTCGCCGCGCAGGAGGTGTCGCTCTCGGACGGCGCGCAGGTGCCCTACGACGGGCTCGTCATCGCCACCGGGGTGCGTCCCCGGCGGCTGCCCGGCGAGGGCGCGCACGTCCTGCGCACCCTCGACGACGCCCTCACGCTGCGCGAACGGCTCGCGCCGGGGCGGCGGTTGGTCGTGGTCGGCGCCGGGTTCCTCGGCGCCGAGGCCGCCGCCGTGGCCTGGCGCCTGGGCGCGCGGGTGACCCTGCTGGAACCGGCCCGTGTGCCCCTGGCGCACGCGGTCGGCGAGCAGGTCGGACAGGTGCTGGCACAGGCCCACGTGGACCACGGCGTCGACCTCCGCACCGGCGTCTCCGTCACCGAGGTGACCGACGAGGGCGTACGGCTCGGGGACGGCGAGGAGATCGAGGCCGACGAGGTGCTCGTCGCGATCGGCTCGCTGCCGAACACCGAGTGGCTCGCGGACAGCGGACTGCCGGTGGGCGACGGTGTGGTGTGCGACGAGTACTGCGAGGCCGCGCGGAACGTGTACGCGGCCGGTGACGTCGCCCGCTGGTACAACCCGCTGTTCGGCACCTCGATGTGCATCGAGCATCGCACCAACGCGGCCGAGCAGGGCATGGCCGCCGCCCGCAACCTCCTCGCCGCCACCGGGGCCCGCAAGGCGTTCGCGCCCGTGCCGTACTTCTGGTCCGACCAGTACGACATGAAGATCCAGGCACGCGGCTATCTGCGCGGCCACGACGAAGTCGCCGTCGTGGAAGGCGACTTGGCCGATCGCCGATTCGTAGCCGCCTACCGCACCGGCGACCGCCTCACCGGCACCCTCGCGGTCGGCATGCCCCCCAAGGCGATCCGCGCGTGGCGCCAGGCCATTGCCGCCGGAGCAACATGGCGGGACACCGTGTCCACGTCCCCGAAGGAGGCCGTTCATGGCGCGGCGGGCGGCTGAGACGGACCGGGAGGTCGTCGTGGTCAAGGGCGCGGGTGGCGTGGGACTGGTGGTCGCCCGTCGCGTAGGTGGCGGGCGCACGCTGTGCCTCGCCGACGCTTCCCGCTGCCGTCTCGATGTCCGGCGGCGGGTCGTCGTCGCCGGAGCGGCCTGTCGGGAGACCTGTGCCGCGTACCCGAAGGGGCCGTTCATGGCGCAGCCATCGTCTGAGGCGCCCCGTGACGTCGTCGTGGTCGCGGGCGCGGGTGGCGCGGGGGCGGCGGTCGCTCGTCGCCCCCTGTTCTCCGGCGATGCCTCGCGCCGCCGACTCGACGCTTGCCGGCAGGGCAGCGCGGTCGGCGTGAGAAGGGCGGTCGCCCGTCGCTTGAGTGGCGGGCGCAGGCTGCCCCTTGCTGAGGCTTTGCGCGGCCGACTCGATGTCCGTCGCCGGCGGACCGTCGCCGACGCGGGCGGCATAGCAGTGGCGGTCGCCCGTCGCCTGGGCGGAGCGCGCACGTTGCTCCGCGCAGAGGCGACCTGCGGTCAACTCGATGTCCAGCGGCGGCGCTTCGTCGCCGGAGCGGCCTGTCGGGAGGCCGTCTCCGCGTGCCCGAAGGAGGCCATCCATGGCGCAACCCCTGCCTGACGCACCCCGTGACGTCGTCGTGGTCACCGGCGCGGGTGGCATGGGAACCGCGATCGCCCGCCGCCTCGGCGGTGGGCGCACGCTCTTCCTCGCCGACGCCTCGCGTGGCCAACTCGACCGCACCGTGGCCGCGTTGCGCGCCGAGGGGCATGCGGCGCACGGTGTCCTCACCGACATCTCCGATCGGGCGGCTGTGGAGAAGCTCGCCCGGACGGCGGCCGGTGAGGGGAGGGTCGTCGCCGTGGTGCACACGGCCGGGGTCTCCGCCTCGATCGCGTCGGCGCGGACGATCCTGGAGGTCGACCTGCTCGGCACCGTCCATGTGATCGACGCCTTCGAGGCGGTGGCCGGGCGCGGCACCTCCCTGGTCGCGGTGTCCAGCATGGCCGGCCACTACGCCTCCCTGAGCCCCGAGGACGAGGCCGCCCTGGCGACGGCCCCGGCCGAGGAACTGCTCGAACTGGCCGCCGTCACCGCCGTGGGCGACGACCCCCTGCGCGCGTACATGGTCGCCAAGCGCGCCAACCACGTGCGCGTGGAGGCCGCCGCACTCGCCTGGAACCTGCGCGGCGCCCGTATCAACACCGTCAGCCCCGGCGTCATCTCCACCGCGATGTCCAAGGCGGAGGCAGAGTCCCCGCACGGCGGGCACATGCTCAAGATGCTGGACGACTGCGGAGCGGGCCGCACCGGAACACCCGGCGAGATCGCCGACGCGGTGGCCTTCCTCACCGGCCCCGAGGCGCAGTTCATCACCGGCACGGATCTGCTCGTCGACGGTGGACAGGCGGCGTGGGTGCGCCGGCACATGCGGCATTGACGGGTGGGGCCCGGGGCCGCACCCAGGCCCGGGCCGCTCACCCTGATGGCCCACGGCGGTGGCCTCCGCCAGGGGCCCGCTCGACGCTGAGGCCATGAGCCCTGGTCATGCTGCCCGCTCGTCGAAACGGACGAGGATCGTCCTCCTGGTGGCCGTCGTCGTGGCGGCCCTCGTCGGCGGTCTCGCGCTGCTGCCCGCCACATTCTCGGCGGACGCCGACGCCGACGCGAGTGTCACGAAGGTGTCGGTCGGCGGTGCCATCGGGAAGAACCTGCCGGTCACCCAACCGAAGATCTCCTGCGCCGACCTGCTCCAGAAGGACTTCGGCACCCTCGACGACGCGGCCACGTCGGTCACCTCGGCGAGCGTGGTGGCCAAGGGCGACGCGAACGCGTACGAGTACTGCGACGTGAAAGGTGCCATCGCTCCGCAGATCCAGTTCGAACTGCGGCTGCCGACACAGACGTACCGGCAGCGCTACCTCCAGGAGGGCTGCGGCGGCTACTGCGGCATGGTCGGCGTCGGCCAACCCGCCGCGTCGACCGGCTGCGCCCCCGTCACCGACGGCTCCTTCGCTCTCGGCCAGGACAACCAGGGCCATGTCTCCACCTCCGGCATGAGCGGCGGGGGAGCGGAGGTCTGGGCGACGAACCCCCAGCTCAAGGTGGACTTCGGCTACCGCTCCGAGCACGCCTTCGCCACCGCAGCCAAGGCGATCACCAAGGCGTTCTACGGCGCGGAGCCGACGTACTCCTACTACGACGGCTGCTCGGCCGGCGGGCGCGAGACGCTGATGGAGGTGCAGCGCTACCCCCGCGACTTCAGTGCCGCCCTGGTCGGCGCCCCGGCCTTCAACCAGACCGCGCTCAACGCGATGCAGGAGGCGTACCTCTCCACCATCGACTTCCGCGCGGACGGCTCGACGATCCTGCCCGCCTCGAAGCTCTCCATGCTGCACAAGGCCGTCCTCGCCAAGTGCGCCGATCCCAGGCTGAACAACGACCTCATCCAGGACCCGGCGACCTGCGCCTTCGACCCGGCCGGCCTCAAGTGCGCCGACAACAGGGACAGTTCGAGCTGTCTCACCGCCGAGCAGGTCGACGTCGTACGGAAGGCGTACGCGGGCGTGACCGCCCGGGACGGCACCCATCTCTACACCGGCGGCCAGCCCTACGGCTCCGAGACCGCCTGGGAGGGACTGTTCGTCCCCAAGGCCGGTCAGGGGCAGAGTTCGGTCCAGCTCTACGGGATCGGCCTCGGGTTCCTGCGCTGGGTCGGCACGTGGGAGGCCGACCCGACGCTGAAGCTCGACCCTTCACTGTTCACCGTGGACACCTTCAAGGCCTACCAGCGGGAGGTCTCTGGGATCTACGACGCAACCGACCCCGATCTCACCAAGTTCCACGAGGCCGGCGGCAGGCTCATCCAGTGGCACGGACTGACCGATCCCAACATCCCGCCGACCGGCACCCGGGCCTACCGCCAGGCCGTGATCGACACGATGGGGCAGGACGAGGTCGACGACTTCTACCGCCTGTACCTGTTCCCCGGCGTGAACCACTGCGGGGGCGGTGACGGACCCGACAGCTTCGATCTGCTCAGCGAACTGATCGACTGGCGGGAGACCGGGAAGACGCCGGGTGCCGTGATCGCGTCCAAGACCAGCGGCGGCAGCGGGCCCGGAGGACCGGCGGGCGGTCAGCTCGGCGGTGGTGCCAAAGCCTCCGCGAGCGCGAGCGGCAGCGCGCCCACCGTCGAGTACACGCGGCCTGTGTATCCGTACCCGCGACTGGTCGCCTACGACGGCTCGGGCGACAAGAACGACGCGGCCAACTACCGCGCCTACACGCCCGACCGACTGCCCGACGACCACTACAAGTGGGCCGGAACCTTCACCTCCGGCTACCAGGAATGGTGCGAGACGAAGGACGGCAGGTCGATGAACTGCAGCCGACACAGGCCGTAGCGGAAGCAGGAGAGGAAGCCGTAGGAGAACTTGGTTCATCGCCCGTCCATGGCCGGTCCATGGGCGGGCGGCGGCATGTCTGAGGTAAGTATGGGAGGAAGCCTGCCTGCAATACGGCGGACAAAATTGTTGACAATCTTGTTTGGCTAGATTTAGGTTCGACAGGCACTCACTCAGGGAGGGCAACGATGCCGAAAGAAGCCCGTCCGAGCACCGGGGAGCAGGCCAAGCAACATGCGCTCACGCAGTTGCGGCAGGCGATCCTGCACGGCGAGATGGCACCGGCACAGCGGTTGGTGGAGAACGAACTCGCCGAGCAGCTCGATGTGACGCGGGCCAGCATCCGCGCGGCACTGATCGATCTGGCGGCCGAAGGGCTGGTCGAACGGATCCGCAACCGCGGCTCGCGGGTGCGGGTGGTGACCGTGGAGGAAGCGGTCGCCATCACGGAGTGCCGCATGGTCCTGGAGGGACTGTGCGCGGCCAAGGCGGCCGTCGCGGCCAGCGACGACCAACTGGCCGAACTGGCGGACCTCGGCCGGGCCATGACCAAGGCCGTGGCCGACGGCGAGCCGGTGACGTACTCCGAGCTGAACCACGCACTGCACGACAAGGTCCGGGAGTTCTCCGGCCAGCAGACCGCCGTGGCCCTGCTGGAGCGGCTCAACGCCCAACTGGTTCGGCACCGCTTCCAGTTGGCGCTGCGGCCGGGGCGCCCACAGCAGTCCCTGAACGAGCATCTGGCGATGATCGAGACGATCACGGCCAGGGACCCGCAGGCGGCCGAGACGGCCGTCCGCGCCCATCTCGCCAGTGTGATCGAGGCGTTGCGCGACTGAGGCGCGGCGCATCGGCGCACCCGGGGCGGGCGCACACCTGTCCACCAAGGAGATTCGAGCAATGACGCACGGCACCGCGCCCGCCACCCCACGATCGACACTCGTCGTCACGGCGCACGCCGGGGACTTCGTCTGGCGGGCGGGCGGCGCCATCGCGCTGGCCGCCGCCCGCGGCGAGAAGGTCACCATCGCCTGTCTGACCTTCGGCGAGCGCGGCGAGTCCGCCAAGGCCTGGCGCGAGGGCAAGCAACTGGACGAGATCAAGGCGATCCGGCGGGACGAGGCCGAGCGGGCCGCGGCCACCCTCGGCGCCGAGGTCCGCTTCTTCGACGCCGGCGACTACCCCCTGGTCGCCACCGCCGAGCTGACCGACCGACTCGTCGAGGTCTACCGCGCCACCCAGCCGGACGTCGTGCTCACCCACCCCACCGAGGACCCGTACAACGGCGACCACCCGGCCGCCAACCGGATGGCGCTGGAGGCCCGCGTCCTCGCCCAGGCCATCGGCTACCCCGGCGAGGGCGAGATCATCGGGGCCCCGCCGGTCTTCTACTTCGAGCCGCACCAGCCCGAGATGAGCGGTTTCAAGCCCGAGGTCCTGCTCGACATCACCGAGGTGTGGGAGACCAAGCGCAAGGCGATGGAGTGCCTCGGCGCCCAGCAGCACCTGTGGGACTACTACACCGACCTGGCCGTCCGCCGAGGCGTCCAGCTCAAGCGCAACGCCGGCCCGAACCTGGGCCTGGCCCACCAGACCATGGCCGAGGCGTACATGCGCCCGTACCCGCAGATCGCGAAGGAGCTGGCATAACCATGGGCGGCGTGATCGTCACCAACCCCCCGAAGGCCGACGCCGCGGACGTCGAGGCGCTGTCCGCCTTCGGCGTGGCCACCGTCAGCGAGGCCATGGGCCGCACCGGTCTGCTCGGACCGGCAATCCGCCCTGTCCAACAGGGAGTTCGGGTCGCCGGCACGGCTGTCACCGTGCTCAGCTGGCCCGGCGACAACCTCATGATCCACGCGGCCGTTGAGCAGTGCGGCGAGGGCGACATCCTCGTCGTCACCACCACCTCCCCGTGCACGGACGGCCTGTTCGGCGAACTCTTCGCCACCGCGCTCCAGCAGCGCGGGGTGCGCGGAGTCGTCCTCAACACCGGCATCCGCGACACCCAGGAACTGCGCGACATGGGCTTCGCCGCCTGGTCCCGCGCCGTCTCCTCCCAGGGCACCGTCAAGGCCACCGGCGGCTCGGTCAACGTGCCTGTCGCCATCGACGGCCAGGTCGTCCGCCCCGGTGACGTGATCGTCGCCGACGACGACGGCGTGGTGGTCGTACCGCGCGAGAAGGCCCGCGAGACCGCCGAGAGGTCGGAGGCCCGCGAGGCCAAGGAAGCGGCTACCCGTGCCGCCTTCATCGAGGGCCAACTCGGCCTGGACCGCTACGGGTTGCGCGACACCCTCAAGCAGCTCGGCGTCGAGTACCGGACGTACGAGGAGTACACCGGGGACGGGTCGTGACCGGGCCCGCGGAGGTGCGCTGCATGCTCATGCGCGGCGGCACCTCCAAGGGCGCCTACTTCCTGGCCGAGGACCTCCCCGCCGACCCCGCCGAGCGCGACGACCTGCTGCTGCGCGTGATGGGCAGCCCCGACCCGCGCCAGATCGACGGTCTGGGCGGCGCCCACCCGCTCACCAGCAAGGTCGGCGTGGTCTCCGTATCGGCTGACCCCGAGGCCGACGTCGACTACCTCTTCCTCCAGGTCGCCGTCGACCGCCCCGAGGTCACCGACCGGCAGAACTGCGGCAACATCCTCGCCGGAATAGGCCCGTTCGCCGTCGAGCGGGGGCTCGTGGCCCCCGGTGACGGCGAGACCTCCGTCCGCATCCGCATGCTCAACACCGGGGAACTCGCCATCGCGCGCTTCCCCACCCCGGGCGGGCGGGTCGACTACACCGGCACCGCGGAGATATCCGGCGTACCCGGCACCGCCGCACCGGTGGTGATCGACTTCCCGCAGGGCAGCAGCCCGTTGCTGCCGACCGGCCGCATCCGGGACGTGATCGCCGGCACCGAGGTGACCTGCGTCGACAACGGCATGCCGGTGGTCCTGATCCCGGCCGCCGCGCTGGGCGCCACCGGCTACGAGAGCCCCAAGGACCTGGAAGAGAACCTCACTCTCGCCGACCGGCTGCGGGAGATCCGCCTGGAGGCCGGCAAGCTGATGGGCCTCGGTGACGTCGAGTCCACCACCGTGCCCAAGCTCACCCTGCTGGCACCGCCCCGGGACGGCGGCGCCGTCGTGACCCGCACCTTCATCCCCGTGCGCTGCCACACCTCGATCGGCGTCCTGGGCGCCGCGAGCGTGGCGGCGGGACTGCTCCTGCCCGGCGGGGTGGGGGAGGACATCGCGGAGCTTCCGTCCGGAAGTGACCGAATTCGCATCGAGCATCCCAGCGGATTCCTAGACATCGAAACTAGCGTGGCCCCCGCATCCGGCGACGCCGCTCCGGTGGTCCGCAGAACCGCCGTGGTGCGCACCGCCCGCAAGATCTTCGACGGCACCGTGTTCCCCCGGTCCGCCGAGACAGCCCCCACACCCGCATTCGTACGACCCCTAGGAGGCGACGATGGCTCCGCCGCTCGGTGACATCGCCCATATCGGCCACGCCCAGCTCTTCACCCCGGACCTGGACGCCAGTGTCGCCTTCTTCACCGACTATCTGGGGCTGACCGTCAACGGGCAGGACGGCGACACCGTCTACCTGCGCACCTACGACGACTACGAGCACCACAGCCTGGTCCTCACCGCCCGCGAACAGCCCGGCCTCGGCCGGCTCGCCCTGCGCACCTCCAGCGAGGAGGCCCTCCAGCGCCGTATCAAGGCGGTCGAGGAGGCGGGCGGCACCGGCAGGTGGGTCGAGGACGAACCCGGCATCGGCAAGCTCTACGTCACCACCGACCCGGACGGCCACGAGCACGCCCTCTACTGGGAGAGCGAGCACTACCGGGCCCCCGACGAGCTGAAACCGGCGCTCAAGAACCAGCCGCAGGCCAAGCCCAACCGGGGCGTCGGCGTACGGCGCCTGGATCACATCAACTTCCTTGCCGCGGACGTGCTCTCCAGCGCGGAGTTCCAGGAACAGGTGCTGGGCGCTCGTCCCACCGAGCAGATCCAGCTCGACTCGGGCCGGATCGCGGCGCGTTGGCTGACGTACACGAACAAGTCGTACGACGTCGTCTACACCGAGGACTGGACCGGCTCGACCGGGCGGCTGCACCACATCGCCTTCGCGACCGACACCCGCGAGGACATCCTGCGCGCGGCCGATCTCGCCATCGACACCGGTGTGTTCATCGAGACGGGCCCGCACAAGCACGCCATCCAGCAGACGTTCTTCCTCTACGTCTACGAGCCCGGCGGCAACCGCATCGAACTGTGCAACCCGCTCACCCGGCTCGTCCTGGCGCCCGACTGGCCGCTGATCACCTGGACCGAGGAGGAGCGGAAGAAGGGGCAGGCCTGGGGGCTGCAGACCATCGCGTCCTTCCACACCCACGGCACTCCGCCCGTCGCCTGAAACACGCTGCTCAGGGGGTGTACGGCACAGATACATGTGCCGTACACCCCCTGTGTATCTGGATTGTTGCTGAGATTGTTAACAAAACCGTTGACACTCCGGAAACGGACTCCTAGCGTCTAGCGCACCACACCGGGTCAGCCGCCAGAGCCGCGTCGACCCGATCACTGATCCCCTCCAGGAATCCCCTCCTGGACGAGAGGAAACAAAGATGTCCTCCTCCCCGACCCTGTCCGCCCGTGGCAGCAGACTGGCCCTGCTGGTCATCGGTCTGTGCTGGCTGGCCGTGCTCTTCGACGGCCTCGACATGTTCATCTACGGCTCGGTGCTGCCGCACCTGCTGGAGACGAAGACCTTCGGTCTCACCGCGGACCAGGCCGGAGACCTCGGCAGCTACGCCACCTTCGGCATGCTGGTGGGCGCCCTCACCGCGGGCACGGTCGCGGACCGGATCGGCCGCAAGCACCTGATGATCGCCTGCGTGACGCTCTTCTCGCTCGCCTCCGGCATCTGCGCGGTCTCCGGCAGCGTCGAGGTCTTCGGCCTCGGCCGCACCCTCGCCGGCGTCGGCCTCGGTGGTCTGCTGCCCACCGCGATCAGCATGGTCTCCGACTACGCCCCGCGCGGCCGTACCGCCATCACCATCGGCATGCTGATGACCGCCCACCACGCCGGCGGCATCCTCTCCGCCTACGTCGCCAAGTGGCTGGTGGACCCGGTCGGCTGGCGCGCCGCGTTCTGGGTCTGCGTCGTTCCGCTGCTCTTCGTCCCGGTGCTCCTGAAGTTCCTGCCCGAGTCGCTGAGCTTCCTGGTCGCCAAGGGCCGCACCGACGAGGCCCACGCCCTCGCCGAGCGCTTCGAGGTCGAACTCCCCGCCGCCACCGGCAAGAAGACGGCCGCCGACCGCTGGGACGCCCTGCTCAACCTCTTCCGCGGCGGCGAGTGGCTCCAGACCCTGCTGTACTGGCTGGCCTCCTTCGGCGGACTGCTCCTCGTCTACGGCGTCGCCACCTGGCTGCCCACCCTGATGCGCGCCGAGGGCTACGCGCTGGCCGACGCGCTGACCTTCGTGGTCGTCTTCAACCTCGGCGGCATCGTGGGCATGCTCGCGGCCGGCCGCGCGGCCGACCGCTTCGGGGCCCCGCGCATCTCGGCGATCTGGTTCGCGCTGACCGCCGTCGGTGTCTTCCTGCTCGGCGTCCACATGGACCAGACCGTGACGATGCTGGTCGTCTTCCTCACGGGCGTCTTCCTCAACAGCGCCCAGACGATGATCTACGCGACCGTCTCGATCCGCTCCACCCCGGACAACCGTGCCACCTCGGTCGGTTGGACCTCCGGCATGGGCCGCTTCGGCGCGGTCTTCGGCCCCTGGCTCGGCGGCCAACTGCTCGCCTCCGGCAACGGCGACTGGGGCTTCACGTCCTTCGCCATCGCCGGTCTGTCGTCGATGGTCTTCATCGGCATCGCGGCCCTGCGCACCTCGAAGCAGGCGGCCCAGGCCGACACCCCGCAGGAGCTGGTCGGCAGCCACTGACGGCCAGGGGACACACCGAGCAGGCCCGGACGCCGGCCACCGCAGGGGATGCGGGGGCCGGCGTCGGCCTGCGAGCGTGGCCCCTGCGGTGGCCTGTGCGGGGGGACCGGCTTCAGCGCGGAGGTGATGGCCGAACCGGCCCTGCCCGGACTGGAGTTGACGGCGGCGACGCTGGGGCCGACTGGGCGATCGAGATGGCCACCGTCGGGCTCTTCGCCGAGCCGCTGATCCCTGCCGTCACCGACCTTCTCACGCGGCGACGAGGCGACCTTCCGGCGCGCGTGGACACGAGGACATGCCGAAGGGCCTGCCGCCCGGTTGGGCGCAGGCCTCCTCGTCGCCGTGCGGCTCCTCTAGTCGTCCGAGCCCATCTGGTCCTCCGCCGACAGGTGCTCCACCGTCTTGCCCGTCTCGGTGAACGTCCGGGTCACATAGCCGGAGGAGTACACCCACAGGATGCGCAGCGGGGTGTCGCCGATGTTCCGGAACAGGTGGGGGATCGGTGAGGGGACGTACGTGGTGTCGTACTGCTCCAGCTTCGTCACCTCGCCGTCGACCCAGACCTCCGCCCGGCCCTCCAGGATGGTCACGTGCTCGTCGCAGTTGTGCGAGTGCAACGGCGCCCCGCAGCCGACCGGATACACGCTCATCCCACTGGTGATCAGGTTCTCCCCGCCCGCCGAAGGCGTCGTCACGAGGGGCGTCGACACGACGGCACCGCCCCGGTCGAGAGCGGGTACGGACGCGACCTTGATGATCGTGGTCATCCGGATTTCCTTTCCACTTACACACTTCTGCGTCGAACGACGTTAGGCCGCGCACGGACGAATGGGTGCCCTCTGGCGTGCAGCTTTACCTTGCATTTCCAGAGGGGTGAGCTTTCCTGACCCGGCTGTAGCGTCGGCACGCACCGCACGGCTTCACGATCCGTGCACGTAACGCGCCGGAAAGAAAAGGCAGGTATCGGCCCATGAGGCTCCCCGTTCTCACCGAAGAGGAAATGGACCCGCGCCAGCAGGAACTGGCCGCCCGCATCGCCGGCCGGCGCGGTGCCGTCCGCGGACCCTTCCGGGTCTGGCTGCACAGCCCCGAGATGTGCGAACGGGCCGAATCCCTCGGCGCGTTCGCCCGCTTCGACTCCAGCCTCCCCAAGCACCTGAGCGAACTCACGCTGCTCATGGCCGCCCGCAACTGGGACGCCCAGTACTCCTGGAACGCCCATGTGCACCAGGCGATCGAGGCCGGCATCCCGGAGGCCGCCGTCAAGGCGATCGCCGAGAAGCGCGAGGCCGTCTTCGACAACGAGGCGGACCAGGCCTTCTACCAGTTCTGCCGCGAGATCCTCGACGAGCACTTCGTCACCGACGCGACCTTCGCCGCCGCGCTGGAGCACTTCGGCTCCAAGGGCCTGGTCGACACCATCGGCGCGCTCGGCAACTTCACCATGCTCGGCATGTGCCTGAACACCTTCCAGGTGGACCTCCAGGCCGACAAGGAGCCGCCGTTCCCGGACATCCGCGGCTACGGCCGTGTCGCCCCGGACGACTCCGCGGGCACCGAGCCACGCCCATGACAACTCCGGGGGGAGACGCGGTACTTCGCGTCCGGGGCGTCACCAAGAGCTTCGGCGGCGCGGCCGCGCTGAAGGGCGTGGACCTCGACCTGTATCCGGGCGAGGTCCACGCGCTGATGGGCATGAACGGAGCCGGTAAGTCGACGTTGGTACAGGTCCTTTCGGGGGTGCACCAGTGCGACGAGGGCACCGTCGAGGTCAACGGGCAGGCGCAGCACGGACTTACGGTGCGCAAGGCGCGCCGGCTCGGTGTCGCCTCGGTGCCCCAGCGCCGCGAACTGGCGATGGGGCTCACCGTCGCCGAGAACGTGATGCTGGGCGATCTGCCGACCCGGGCCGGCGCCGTGCGCTGGAAGGCCGTCAACTCCGAGGCCCGCACGGCACTTGAGGCCCTCGGCATCGACATCGACGTGACACGGACCGCGGGTTCGCTCACCGTCGCCGAGCAGACCATGGTCGAAGTGGCCCGCGAGGTCCGGCGCGGCGGCCGCATCCTGATTCTCGACGAGCCGACCGCCTGTCTCAGTGCCGAAGCGGCCCACCAGATAAGGGAGTTGGTTCGCGCCCTGCGCGACGAGGGCGTGGCCGTCGTCTACATCTCGCACTACATCGACGAGGTCCTCGCCGTCGCCGACCGAGTCACCGTCCTGCGTGACGGAGCGGTCGTACGCAGCGCTCCGGTCGACGAGTTCGACGCGGCGGGACTCGTCCGCAGCATGGTCGGCCGCGACGTCGTCTCCCGGCGGACGCAGCGACCCGCGCCGAAGGACGAGATCGGCCTGACCGTGCGCGGCCTCACCGACGGCCGGGCCGTACGGGACTTCACCGTCGACGTGCACAAGGGCGAGATCGTCGCCGTGCTCGGGCCGGCCGGGGACGCGCAGTCGCGCCTCTTCGACCTGCTCTCCGGCCGCCGCCGTCCCGACACCGGCCAACTCGCCGTGGACGGCGCCCCGGTGCCTTTCGGCCGGGTCCACGCCTCCCTTGCCAGCGGTCTGCGCTGCGTCACCGGCGACCGCCGGGCCCTGGGCCTGGTCCCCGAACTGTCCCTGGACGAGAACCTGATGCTGGCCGGCGACCGTTTCGCCCGCAGGCGTATGCACCGCCGTGCCGAACTCGCCCGCCGCGCCGCCCCGTTGCGCCGCAGCTACGGTGTGGTCGCCCTCGCCGGCAACCCGCCCGTGGGCGCGCTCTCCGGCGGCAACCAGCAGAAGGTGCTGCTCGCCAAGTGGCTGCAGACCGAGCCGGTCGCCTGCTTCCTGGAGGACCCCACCAACGGGGTCGACATCGCGGCCATGGCCGACATCCACGCCCTCGTCGACGACCTCGCCTCGCGCGGCGCCGCCGTACTGCTCGCCTCCTCGTCCGCCGAGGAGGTCATGCGCCTCGCCGACCGGGTCGTCGTCGTCAGCGCCGGCCGGACGGTCGCCGAGCACGACGTCGACGCCATCACCCACGACGAACTCGTCGCCACCGCCCTCGGAGGTCAACCGCAGTGAGCGTCAAGACAGTCACCGACGCCCCCGGGGTCTCGGAGCCGCCCGGGAAGACCCGCCGCCTCTCCTGGTCAGGGCTGCGCGGTGCCCCGCACACCGGGCTGATCGCCGTGCTGATCGTGGTGATCGTCGCCACCTCGCTGCGGACCGACTCGTTCGCCACCGACACGAACGTCATCAACATCCTGCGCCAGGTGAGCGTCGTCGCCGTGATCGCGGCGGGCCTGACGCTGCTGATGACCGCGGGCGGCATGGACTTCTCGATGGGCAGCAACGTCGCCGTGACGACCGCGGTCGGGGCGCAGTTGCTGGCGCACGGCCACTCGACCGCGTTCACCGTCGTCGCCGCACTGGTGCTGGCCACCCTGATCGGTCTGGTCAACGGTGTGGTGGTGACGTTCACGAACGTCGCCCCGTTCGTCGCCACCCTGGCGACGGCCACCCTCCTGGACGGCGTCGCCCTGCTCGTCCTGGACAGCGTCAGCGTGTCCATCGGCACCAAGATGTTCGCCCTCGGGAACAACAAGATCCTCGGGGTGCCCTACCTCCTGGTCGTGGCGATCCTCGTGCTGGTGGCGACGGCCCTGGTCATGCGGTTCACCGTGTTCGGCCGCGACGCCTTCGCCATCGGCGGCAACGAACACGTCGCCCGCCTCAGCGGCATCAACGTCACCGCCCGCAAGCTCTCCCTGTACGCCCTCACCGGCGCCTTGTCCGGGCTGGCCGGCCTGATGCTGCTGTCCCGGCTCAGCGGCAGCAGCCCCGGCACCGGCGGACTCTCGCTCCAGCTCCAGGCGGTGGCCGCGGTCGTCATCGGCGGCACCGCCCTGGCCGGCGGCTACGGCACGGTCCTCGGCACCGCGCTCGGAGTGGTCCTCCTCGGGGTGGTCGCCAACGCCCTCAACCTGCTCCAGGTCTCCAGCAACTACCAGTCGGTCTCCGTCGGCGGAGTGCTGCTGATCGCGGCCATCGCCAACGAGATGCACAAGGCACGTTCAGCACGTCATTGATCATCCCTCCGCACCCCGCATCCATGAAAGGCGGTTCACCATGAGAATTTCGGTCCCATCCCGCAGAGCCATGCTCGCCACGTTCGCCGGCACCACCCTGGTGCTGAGCGGTTGCGGTGCGAGCGACGACAGCGGCAGTTCCGGTGACGTCACCCTCGGGTTCGTCAACGGCGGCGACACCGAGTTCCACAGTTGTCTGCAGAAAGCGGTCGAGCAGACGGCGAAGACACAGAACGCCAAGGTCTTCACCGCCAACTCGCACCAGAATTCCACCACCGAGCTGTCCAACATCGAGGACATGACCTCGCGCAATGTCAGCGCGCTGATCGTGCAGACGGTCAACGTGGACGCGCTGAAGGGCGACATCGCCAAGGCGAAGGCCGCGAACATACCGATCTACCTGACCTCCGTGGCCACCAGCGACGTCAACGACATCCTCGGCGCCGCCGTGGTCGACCTCGGCAAGCTCGGCGCGCTGGACGCGGGCTGGATCGAGCAGGACGCGGCCGGCAAGAGCGTGCAGGTCGGCGTCATTGCGGGCGCGCCCGGCGCCGCCTCCGACCTCATGGTGGGCGGCTTCACCAAGGCGCTGCCGAGCACCGCGAAGGTGGTCGCGAACCAGCCGGGCATGTTCAACCCGGTGAAGGCGCAGGACGTCGCCGAGAACATGATCCAGGCCCACCCGGACCTGCAGTACGCGTTCGTCGCCTCGGAGGACATGGCGCTGGCCGCCCGCAAGGCGTTCGACGCGGCCGGCAAGAAGGACGTGAAGATCGTGACCGCCAACGGCACCGCCGAGGGCCTGGCCGCCGTCAAGGACGGCCGGCTGTCCGCCACCGTGGCGAACTCGGCCATGTCGATCGGGCAGACCGCGGTCAAGAACGCGGTCGGTCTCCTGGCCAAGAAGAAGGTTGACAAGATTGCCAACATTCCTCTTTTGTTGGTCACCAAGGACAACCTGAGCAAGGCACCCCAGTACTGCCCCGAGTAACACCGCCGCGTGGGCAGCGTGTCTGCCCCCGCACCGTCCCGAGCCGCCCGTCCGGCATGCCGCTGGAGTGTCCTGATAGAGCCGCTATGAGGACATTCCGGATCCGACCGGACCCCTATGTACGACCGGCACCGCCGCCGGGGCCCACCCCTGGCACACGTGGGCCTCCGGAGGAATCATGGATCGACTGCTCCTCATGCACAGCTTCGTCACCGTCGCGCAGACCGGGAGCTTCAGCGGCGCCGCCAAGAAACTCGGCTCGTCGGGTTCGCTCGTCTCGCGCCACGTCGCCGAACTGGAGCGACAGGTCGGCGTCCGTCTGGTCAACCGCACCGCCCGCTCGGTGAGCCTCACCGAACCAGGACTCCGGTACGCCGAGTTCGCGGCCCGCATCCTCGACGAGATAGAGGCCGAGGACGCCGTCATCTCGCACCTGCACGACCGCGCCGAGGGCACCTTGAGCATCATCTGCCCCAAGTGGATCGGCAGCCTGGACCTCGGAGACGCGATCGCCGCCTTCTCCGCCGCCCACCCCAAGATCCACGTCCGCTTCGAACTCGGCGGCATGTCCGACCGCACGTACGACTTCCTGGACAGCGGATTCGACGTCGCCTTCCACACCCGCGACCTGCGCGACTCCAGCGTCCGCCTGAAGAAGATCGCCTCGCTGCCCTTCGTCCTGTGCGCGTCCGAGACCTATCTGGAGCGCGGCGGCCCGCTGACCGAGCCCAACGCCCTCGCCCACCACGACTGCCTCGTCCACGTCAACGACCCGGTCTGGCGCATCGGCCACGGACACTCCTCCACCCTGCACAAGATCCGCAACGTAGCCTTCTCCTCGAACTCCTACCTCGCGCTCCAGAAGGCCGCCGTCCACGGCCGCGGCATCGCCCTGCTCCCGCAGCGCCCCGCCTACGACGACCTCCTCTCCGGCGCCCTCAAGGTCCTGCTGCCCGAACTCGCCGTACCGGACCGTCCGCTGTACGCGATCTACGGCCCCGGCCAGGCCACCCCGCGGAAAGTCACCGTGTTTCTCGACTTCCTCACCGAGTGGTTCTCGAACAATCCGATTCCCGCGATCGGCCGCTGACCCGCGCCTGTACGGCCGCCGTCAGGAGCGGCGACCGATAACGCAAGAAACGATTGCAATGCCTGCGCGACCTGGCTGTTGAGGTGGTCAAAGCCGCAAATCTACGATCGCGGAGAACCGGTGACCGTAGTAGCACCGCAGGCGAGATCCGCGACGAAGCGAGGAATCGATGGGCATCCAGAGAATCGAATCGGTCACCTACGGCATCGACGATCTCGACGAGTGCGTACGGTTCTTCGACGACTTCGGGCTGTTCCTGCTGGAGCGGACCGACGAGCACGCGGTCTTCGAGACCCTGACCGGACAGACGCTCCACCTGGACACCGTCCCCGGCCCGCTGCTGCCGCCGCCCCTGGAGGCCGGCCCCACCATCCGCGAGATGGTCTGGGGCGTCGACACCCCCGAGGAACTGGCCCGGCTCGTCACCGCGGTCGGCCGTGACCGCAAGGTCCACGAGAGCGCCGACGGTGTCTTCCACACCGTCGACGAGAGCGGCTACGGCGTCGGACTCACCCTGGCCCGCCCCAAGGACGTGGACGTCACCCCGCGGCCCGCCAACGCGATGGGCAGCGTCGACCGCTGGAACAGCGCGCTGGAACCGCTCACCCGGGCCTTCCCGCTGCGCATGTGCCATGTCGCGCTGAACATCGTCAAGGACGGCCGCGAGGAGGCCGTCGCGTTCTACACCGAGCGGCTCGGCTTCCGGCCCACCGACGTCGTCGAACCGATGGGCGTCTTCATGCAGGCACCGGGCGACGACGACCAGCACACCATCCTGCTGTGCCACCGCCCCGACCGCGCCGGAATCAACCACATCGCCTACGAGGTCCCCGGCTTCGACGACGTCATCGAGGGCGGCAACTTCATGATCGAGCGCGGCTGGCGGGAGGCCCGCAAGCTGGGCCGCCACACCGTCGGCTCGAACGTGTTCCGGTTCCTGCACGCGCCGTGCGGCGGCCGCGTCGAGTATGCGGCGGACATGGACCGCGTCGACGACACCTACGAGACCCGCGTCCACGAGACGACTCCGCCCCACCACATCTGGGCGCTGCGCTCCAACCGCGACCAGGACGCCCCCGCCTCCTGAACCACCATCCAGACTTTCCCAGCCTGAGAGGGCACCCACTCATGACCTCCGACCACGGCTACCCCGCCGTCCGCATGTACATCGCGGGCGAGTGGTGCCAGGGCGGCACCGGACGGACCGCCCCGATCGTGAACCCGGCCACCGAGAAGGTGATCGGCGAAGTACCCCTCGCCACCACCGCCGACCTCGACCGCGCCCTCGACGCGGCCACCGAGGGCTTCCGCACCTGGCGCGCCACCCCGATCGCCAAGCGCTCCGCGATCCTGCACGCCGCCGCCGACCTCATCACCGAGCGCGCCCCGGAGATCGGCCGGATCATGGCCCAGGAACAGGGCAAGCCGCTGCGCGAGGGCACCACCGAGGCGCTGCGCACCGCCGACACCCTGCGCTGGCACATCGAGGACGCCCGCCGCGCCTACGGCCGGATCATCCCCTCCGCACCCGGCACCGTCCTCACCGTCCGCCGCGAACCCGTCGGCCCCGTGGCCGCGTTCGTGCCCTGGAACTTCCCCGTCGGCGGCCCCAACCGCAAGCTGTCCTCCGCGCTGTCCGCGGGCTGCTCGATGGTCATCAAGGCGTCCGAGGAGACCCCCGGCACCGCCGCCGCCCTCGTGGCCTGCTATGCCGACGCCGGACTCCCGGCCGGTGTCATCAACCTCGTCTTCGGCGAACCGGCCGAGGTCTCCGCCCATCTGATCCCCTCACCGAAGATCCGCCTGGTCGCCTTCACCGGCTCGGTCCCGGTCGGCAAGCTCCTCGCGGCCCAGGCCGGCGAGGTCATGAAGCCCACCCTGATGGAACTCGGCGGCCACGCCCCGGTCGTCGTGTGCGCCGACGCCGACCCGGTGAAGGCCGCCCGCAAGGCCGCTCAGGCGAAGTTCTTCAACGCCGGCCAGGTGTGCACCTCGCCGAGCCGCTTCTACGTCCACGAGAGCATCGTCGAGGAGTTCACCGCCGAGTTCGTGAAGGCCGCCCAGGCAATCACCGTAGGAGACGGTCTGGACTCGGAGACCGGCATGGGCCCGCTCGCCAACGAGCGCCGGCTGCAAGCCATGGAAAGCCTGGTCGCCGACGCCGTCGAACGCGGCGCCAAGGTGCTCACCGGCGGCCAACGCCTGGAGCGCGACGGCTACTTCTACGCCCCGACCGTCCTCACCGACGTACCGGCGGACGCGAGGCTGATGCACGAGGAGCCCTTCGGCCCGCTCGCGCCCATCGTCCCCTTCACCGACCTGGACGAGACCCTGGCCCTCGCCAACGCCCTGCCCTACGGCCTCGCCGCCTACGGGTTCACCGAGTCCGCCGCGACCGCCGAGAAGCTCTCGGACGCGCTGGAGGCCGGCATCCTCTCCATCAACCACTGCGGCGGCTCCGTCGCGGAGGCCCCCTCCGGCGGCGTCAAGGAGAGCGGCTACGGCAGGGAGGGTGGCCCCGAGGCCCTCGACGCCTATCTGATCACCAAGCGCGTGTCCCACCAGTTGGCGGGCTGACGCGATGAGGTACACCCGCGTCTCGGTCGGCGGACGGGCGGTCTGGGGCCGCGTGGGGGAGGAGGACATCGAGCTGCTGTCCGAGTCCCCGATCGACGGCGACCCGACCGTCATCGGCACTGTGCCCATCGCCGAAGCCCAGTGGCTGCCCGTCGTCGTCCCGCCCGTGTTCTACGCGGTCGGCATGAACTACCCCCGCCACATCGCGCACGCCCACGCCGAGACGCCCACCCGCCCCGAGGTCGGCTACCGCGCCAACAACGCGCTCACCGGCCACCGTTCGCCCATCGTCAAGCCGGCCGAGGTCGAGGGCCGCTTCGAGGCCGAGCCGGAACTCGTCGCCGTGATCGGCCGCACCCTGCGGCACGCCACCCACGACGAGGCCCGCAAGTCGGTCTTCGGCTGGACGATCGGCAACGACGTCAGCGCCCGCACCTGGCAGCACCAGGACCGCTCGTTCTGGCGCAGCAAGAACAGCGACACGTTCAAGCCGATGGGTCCGTGGATAGAGACCGACGTCGACGCCCTGGCGCAGACCACGACACTCCGTGTGAACGGAGAGGTCCGCGCCTCGTTCGCCACCGGCGACATGGTCTTCGACCCCTACGACCACATCGTCGAGCTCACCAAGCACATCACCATGCACCCGGGGGACGTGCTGTGGATGGGCGCCGAGTCCACCTGCCAACTCGAACCCGGGGACACCGTGGACATCGAGATCAGCGGCATCGGCGTCCTGTCCAACCCCGTACACCGCGAAGGGAATCCGTCATGAGCAGCGCACCCCGCTACATCCACCACGTCAACTTCCCCACCACCGACCCCGACCGGACCGCCGAGTGGTACACGAAGGTCTTCGGGATGAAGCGGATCCAGCCCAAGTCCAACACC
Organism: Streptomyces sp. NPDC005492; assembly: GCF_040605995.1. Lineage (NCBI taxonomy): Bacteria > Bacillati > Actinomycetota > Actinomycetes > Kitasatosporales > Streptomycetaceae > Streptomyces > Streptomyces sp. NPDC005492. The sequence continues at coordinate 142,571 of NZ_JBEXDX010000015.1, read as the reverse complement.
CGCGTGGTGCTGATGACCCGCGGCAACTTCGACCTGCACTTCACCCCGGTCGAGGAGATGGAGCGCATGGCGCCCTATCACTTCGCCGTCGAGGTCGACGACTGGGACGAGTTCCTCGCCCACCTCAACGACCTCGGCATCCGGCACACCCGGCCCATCGAACGGCCGGAGAACCAGTCGAAGTTCTGCTACATCCACGACCCCGACCACACCATGATCGAGCTGGTCTTCCACGGCCGCCGCCCCAACTAGCCCCGCGCGTACAGGAGTTAACCCCCATGCCCATCGCCGACTCCGACGGCACCTCCATCTACTACGAGCGCCACGGCAACGGTCCGGCGATCCTGTTCGTGCACGGCAGCGGCGGCCACCACGCCGCCTGGTGGCAGCAAGTGGCCGCGCTGCGCGAGGAGTTCACGGTCGTCACCGTGGACCTGCGCGGCTTCGGCAAGTCCGACTCCTCCATGCCCGAGTTCGACGGCCAGGACTTCCCCGGTGACGTCGTCGCCGTCCTCGACCAGGAGGACCTGACCGACGCCATGCTCGTCGGGCAGTCCATCGGGTCCGTCGCCGCCCTGCGCGCCGGACTGCTGCGGCCCGAGCGGGTCGGCTCCGTCGTGCTCGGCCACTCGCTGGGCGGCATCAGCCACCCCGAGCTGAAGGAACTCGCCGCCGCCGACCGCGCCGAGGCCGTCAAACTGCCGGTCATCGACCGCCTGTTGACCAAGAGGTTCCAGCAGGAGCGGGCCGACCTCACCTTCCTCTTCCAGCAGATGGGCACGTTCAACGTCGCCAAGATGCAGGACCTGCGCAACCTCGACACCAACGGCCCGTCGCTGGACGACATCCGCGCCTCGGGCGTCAAGGTCGCCTTCCTCGCGGGCGAGAAGGACGCGGTGCTCAGCGTGAAGACCGTGACCCGCGCCCACGAACTGCTGGCCGGCTCGCACCTGGAGATCGTCCCGGACGGCCCGCACTCCATGTACTGGGAGACGCCCGAGAAGTACAACGCCGCCGTCGCCCACCTGCGCCGCACCCTCACCGCACCGAAGGAAGCAGCATGAGCAGCCTCACCCTGGCCGCCGCCGAGGAGATCATCGACGCCGCCCACAAACGCGCCCAGTCCGTCGGGAAGGCGGTGAGCGTGGCCGTCGTGGACGCGGGCGGTTTCCCGATCGCCATCCGCCGCCCGGACGGCGCCCGCCCGCTCACCCCGGACATCGCCCGCGCCAAGGCGTACACCGCGGCCATCATGCAGCGCCCCGGCAAGATGCTCAAGAAGTGGCAGGAGAGCCAGCCGGTCTTCTTCTCCCAGCTCTCCCAACTCCCCGGCGCCGCCATGCCGATCATGGCCACCGAGGGCAGTCTCACCATCAAGAAGGACGGCGAGATCATCGGCGGCCTCGGCATCGCGGGCGGCACCGCGGACGAGGACCAGCAGATCGCCGAGGAGGTGCTCGCCTCGCTCGGCTACGAACTGGAGTTCGCCGCCTGGGGTGTCGCGGGCAAGCCTGCCTCGTCCGGAAAGGACGCATGACCCATGGCGGACACGTTCAACTACCGCATCGACCACCACGGCAGCCTGGTCCGCCCGTCGGAGCTGATCGCCGCGCGCGCGGCCGGCGACCCCGAGGCGCTGAAGGAGGCGGAGCTCCAGGCGGTCAAGGACGCCGTTGTCCTCCAGCGCAAGCTGCGCTCCACCGTCGTCACCGACGGTGACTTCCCCCGGGAGGACTTCCGCAGCGCGGTTCTTGACGGAGTATCAGGGTTCCGGCGCACGGACGAGACCGACGTCGACGGCCTGGTGCGCTGGGTCGCGGAGTCCCTTCCGAAGGCCAACGGACCGCTGCTCGCGGACTGGACGGCACGCCTCTCGGAGCTGACCCTGATCGCCCCGAAGGCCTCGCTGCCCTCACCCGCCTACCTCGCCGCCACCACCTACCAGGCAGGTCTCGGCCCGTCCTCCGCACGGGAGTTGGGGGAGGCGCTCGCGGAGATCGTCCGCGCGGAGATAGCGGCGCTGGTCGCCGGCGGGGTACGCCTGATCCAGCTCAACAACCCTCTCCTGCTGGGGCAGTTGGCCACCGACCCGGCCGACCCGGGCGCGCTCTCCTTCGCGGACGCCCTCGCCGTCGACGCCCTGGCGGTACGCCTGGACGAGCGCCCCGAGGGCGTGAGGATCGCGATGGCTCCCGGTCCGGTCGCCCCCACCGCGGTGGACTGGGCCCGTGCCGAGAAGCTCTACGGCGAGATCGGCGCCGACCGCTGGGTCCTGCCCTTCGACCAGGGCACCCCGGCCGAACTCGCCCTGGTCAAGGCCCTTCCGGAGGACCGTGACTTCTGCCTGGGTGTCGTCGACGCGACCGTGCCCGCGCTGGAGGACGTCGACACGGTGATGTCCAGGATCGACGCCGTGGGCGAGTTCAAGGACCTGGAGGACGGGGCCGTGGCGCCGTCCCGGGGCTTCGCCGACGTGGCGAGCCGGCCGCTGCTGAGCGCCGAGGAACAGCGCCGGAAGATCGAGTTGGTGGAGACGGTCGCCCGGTACGTGTGGGGCAACGAGTTCTGACGTACGAGCCGGGAAGCGCGGGGACGCGCTTCCCGGCTGTGTCCGTCACAGGACCTCGGCGAATGTCACCCTGCGCTCGGTCAGCAGCGGCCAGACCGTCTTCACGATCAGCTCGTCGAAGTGCTCGGCCGCCTTGTGCGCGTCGAAACCTGCCCGGTCGGCGTACCGCTCGTACAGCACGAAACTGCCGGGCTTGTCCGCCTCGGCGTGCACCTCGTACGCCAGGTTCGCCGGCTCGGCACGGGTCTGCTCGCGCACCTTCAGCAACGCGGCGCGCACCGTGGCCTCGTCGGCGGGCTCGCAGAAGTAGTGGGCGATGACTGCGTAGGCCATGTCGTGTCTCTCCTCATCGAATCCTCGGCTCCCGGCGGCCCGGTACACGCCGTCCGGCCTGCCGATTCCAACACGGGACAACCCTCCGCCGACCTGCGCGCGGCGCAAGCAATGCCTGCCCGCGCGGGGCTGGTGGCACCGCCCCCACATGGTGTGTTGTCGCATTCGGCCCACTGTGGCCGCTGACTGTGCAGACCGCGGACCCGCGCCGCGGCGGACGAAGGAAGTGATCTTCATGCGAAGCCTGGAAACCCTCTCCGGTGGAGAGTGGGTGGCGACCGGCGAGTGGATCGAGGTGCACGATCCCGCGGACGTCCGCACCCCCCTCGCGCGCATCCCCGCCCTCGCCGCCAAGGACGTCACCCGCGCCTACGACCACGCCGAGCGCGGCTTCGCCGTATGGAAGCGCACCAGCCCCTTCGAGCGGGCCCGGATCTTCACCGAGGCGGCGAAGCTGATCCGCGAGCGGGTCGAGGAGATCGCCGCCGACGTCACCGCCGAGAACGGCAAGACCGGCGCCGAGGCCCGCGGCGAGACCCTCAAGGCCGCCGACTTCCTCGACTACTACGCGGGTCTGGCCCGCCAGGGCTACGGCACCCTCCTGCACGACGCCCGCCCCAACACCCGCGTGCACACCCAGCGCGAGCCGATCGGCGTGATCCTCGTGATCAGCCCCTGGAACGACCCGCTGATCACCCCGGCCCGCAAGCTCGCCCCGCTGCTCGCCACCGGCAACGCGGCCGTGTTCAAGCCGGCGACCGAGACACCGTTGTCGGGCCTGCACTTCGCCCGCGCCCTGCACGACGCGGGCCTGCCCGCAGGCGTCCTGAACGTGGTCACGGGCCGCACGGCCGAGATCGAGGAGGCGCTGCTCGACGACCCGCGGATCGTCGGCATCACCTTCACCGGCTCGAACGAGGTCGGCAACCGGATCCGCCGCCGGCTCGCCGACCGCAACGTCCGCTTCCAGGGCGAACTCGGCGGCAAGAACGCCTCCGTCGTCCTCAAGGACGCGGACCTGCCGTTCGCCGCGAAGACCGTCGTGGCCGCCTCCTTCGGACAGGCCGGCCAGCGCTGCACCGCCACCAGCCGCGTGATCGTCGAGCGGCCGGTGTACGAGGAGTTCACCAGGCTGCTGGTCGCCGAGGTCGAGGCGCTGAAGGTCGGCCCCGGCAGCGACCCCGCGACCACCCTGTGCCCTCTGTCCAGCCCCAAGCAGCGCGACAGCGTCCTCGCCCACCTCAAGGGCGCCGTCGACCAGGGCGCCACCGTCCTCACCGGCGGCGCGGCCGACACCGAGGGCGACCACGCGCACGGCTGCTTCGTCCAGCCGACCGTTCTCGCCGACGTCACGGCCGAGACCGCGATCTGGCGCGAGGAGGTCTTCGGACCGGTCCTCGCCGTCCGCGCCGTAGAAGACTTCACGCAGGCCGTGGACGCGGTGAACGACTCCGACTTCGGGCTCGCCGCCGCCGTGTTCACCCGCGACCTCGCCTCCGCGTACCGCTTCGCCGACGACGCCGAGTGCGGGCAGATCGCGGTCAACGCGACCACTCCCGGCTGGGACGTGCACCTGCCCTTCGGCGGATTCCACGACTCCGGCACGGGCTACAAGGAGCAGGGCGACGAGGTCCTGCGCTTCTCCACCCGGGTCAAGACCGTCGCCATCCACATCGGCGCCTGAACAGACGTGCAAGACAGAGAGGAGGATGCCGATGGCTGACGAGACGATCGGCATCGTCGGCGCCGGCATCGTGGGCCTGGCCACCGCCCGAGAGATCGCCCTGCGCCGCCCCGGCACCCGGGTCGTGGTGATGGAGAAGGAACGCGCGGTCGCCGTCCACCAGACCGGACACAACTCCGGTGTCGTGCACGCCGGCATCTACTACGCGCCGGGCAGCCTCAAGGCCGACCTGTGCGTCCGGGGCGTATCGATCCTGCGCGAGTACTGCCAGGACAGAGGGCTGCCGTACGACGAGATCGGCAAGCTCGTCGTGGCCGTACGCCCGGACGAACTGGGCCGGATGGAGAACCTGTACGAGCGGGCCAGGAACAATCACGTGCCCGAACTCCGCAAGATCTCCCGGGAGGAGATCAAGGAGCTGGAGCCGCACGTCGGCGGTATCGCGGCCCTGCACTCCCCGCGCACCGCGATCACCGACTACCCGGCGATCGCCCGCGAGTTCGCCAAGGACATCGAGGCCTCCGGCGGCGAGGTGAAGCTCGGTTTCCCCGTCACGTCGATCACCAACGTGCCGGGTGCCATCGAGGTCGCCTCGGGACAGGAACGCGTCCGGGTCGACCGGCTGATCCTCTGCGCGGGCCTGCACTCCGACGCCGTGGCGAAGCTCGCGCAGGACAAGAGGGAACCGAAGATCATCCCGTTCCGGGGCGAGTACATGCTCCTCAAGCCGGACCGCACCCACCTGGTGCGCGGGCTCATCTACCCGGTGCCGGACCCCCGTTACCCCTTCCTCGGCGTGCACTTCACCCCGCGCGTCGACGGCAGCGTCGAGGTCGGCCCGAACGCCGTCCTGGCCCTGGCCAAGGAGGGCTACAAGCTCAGCCGCCTCTCCGTGAAGGACCTCGCCCAGCTCGCCGCCTATCCCGGCTCCTGGAAGATGGCCGCCCAGCACTGGCGCACCGGCATCAAGGAGTACCGCGGCTCACTGTCCGCGAAGGCCTTCATGAAGGACGCCAAGCTGTACGTCCCCGGTGTCGGCGTCGCCGACGTCGTACGCGGCGGGGCGGGCGTCCGTGCCCAGGCGCTGGACCCCCACGGCACGCTGGTGGACGACTTCCGCATCCATCAGGTGGGCCGGATCACCGCCGTGCGCAACGCGCCCTCGCCGGCCGCGACAGCGTCCATGGCGATCGCCGAGCACATCGTGGGCGCCGTGTTCGACGCACCGTCCGCAAGTTGAGAATGCCCTGCGTGCAGCGGTGTTTCGCGCAACTACTGCTTGCGCTCCCGGGGCTCGGCAAGGCCTCGCGGCCCGCCTAGCGTTCCTTCCACACCACCTCATCACCTCCTCCGCAAGCCCTTCGAGAGACCTTCGAGAGAAAGAGTTCAGGACATGTTCGTTGTCGACACGCAGATCCACATCTGGAAGGAAGAGACCCCGGACCGCCCCTGGGTCCCGGGCGCGCGGGAGCGCATCCGCCTCAACGGACACCGCGAGGACCCCTTCTCCTACGAGGAGGCGCTGGAGCTGATGGACGAGGCCGGCGTCAACCGGGCCCTCATCCTGCCGCCGTCCTGGGAGGGCGACCGTATCGACTACGCCCTGGAGGCCTGCGAGGCGCACCCGGACCGCTTCGGCATCATGGCGCGCATCCCGCAGAACAAGCCCGAAGAGGGCAAGGCGATGCTGAAGGACTTCGCGCAGAACCCGCATGTCAAGGGCACGCGCCTCACCTTCCACCGGCCGCAGGACCGCAACTGGATGATCGACGGCACCAACGACTGGTACTGGCCGATCGCCGAGGAGCTGCGCATCCCGACGATGGTCCACGCGCCCATCTGGAAGCGGGAGTTGGGCGAGATCGCCGCCAAGCACCCCGAGCTGAAGATCATCATCGACCACATGGGCATCATGGCCCGCTGCGTCGACGACGCGATCGGCTACTGGGTCTCGGAGACCGCCGACCTGGCCGCCCACCCGAACATCTACGTGAAGGTCTCGGCGCTCCCGGGCTACTCCACGCAGCCGTTCCCGAACAACAACATCCAGAAGTACGTGCGCGAGATGGTCGACAAGATGGGCCCGCAGCGCTGCTTCTACGGCACCGACATCACCCGCCTGCTCGGGCACGGCATCACGTACACCGACACGATCGAGCAGTTCACCAAGCACTGGGACTTCACGCCCGAGGAGCTTGAATGGATCATGGGCCGCGGTATCTCCGAGGTCCTGAACTGGCCGATCGAGGGCTGAGGAAACACGAGAGATGACCGACACCACCCACACCCCTGGCGCCGACGGCGGCGACGCTCTCGTTACCGCCTTCAACGCCGTCGGCGCCGACTACATCTTCTGCTCGTCGGGCTCCGAGTGGGCCCCCGTCTGGGAGTCCCTGGCCCGCCGCCACCGCGACGGACTGCCCTGCCCGCAGTACCTGGACCTGACCCACGAGACCGTCGCCGTCGGCATGGCCACCGGCTACGGACTTCTCGAGCGCCGGCCGCAGGGCGTGCTGCTGCACGCGGCCCCCGGTCTGCTCCAGGGTTCGATGGCCGTGCACGGGGCGCTGCTCGCGGGCGTCCCGATGGTCGTCAGCTCCTCGGAGTCGACCACCTACGGCGACGGCCCCGGCCAGGACCCGGGCGGCCAGTGGTACCGCAACCTGTCCATCGTGGGCGGCCCGCACCAGATCGCGCAGCCCTTCACGAAGTGGTCCAACGAGGCCGCCAGCGTCCACACCCTGCCCACGATGGTGGCGCGGGCGGCGGAGCTGGCCTGGCGGGCCCCGGCCGGACCGGCGTACCTCAACGTGCCGCTGGAGATCCTCCTGGAGGAGTGGGACGGCCGCGAGGCCAAGCCCATCGTGAAGCCCGGCTCCACGCACAGCTCGCCCGAAGAGGTCGATCCGGTCGCCCAGTTGATCCGCGAGGCGAAGAACCCGGTCGTCGTCACGGAGACGGCCGGGCGCGAGGCGGGCGGCTTCGAGGCCCTCGTCGCCTTCGCCGAGGCCTGGGACATCCCGGTCGTCGAGCCCGACTCGGCGGTGTGCGGCAACTTCCCGCGCACCCACCCGCTGCACGCCGGCAGCGACATCGGACCGTGGATGGACGAGGCGGACCTGATCCTCCTCGTCAACTGCCGGGCACCCTTCTACCCGCCGTCCCGCCGCCCCTCCAAGGCGACGATCGTCGTCATCGACGAGGTACCGCAGCGCCCGCACGTCGTCTACCAAGTCCTGTTCGCCGACACGTACTTGGAAGGCAACGTCGCCAACACCCTGCGCCAACTGACCAAGCGGGCGAAGGATCTCGACACGGCGGCAGTCGCCGTACGGCGCACCGCGCAGGAGGAGCGGCACGCCGCCGAGCAGGCCGCCATCGCCGGCGCCGAGGCGAAGGCGCGGCAGGCCGAGGGCATCGACCCGGTGCTCGTCGCCGCCACGCTGCGCCAACTGCTGGAGGGCAAGGACGGGATCGTCGTCGACGAGACCATCACCCACAGCCGCGTCGTCAAGCGCCACGTCCAGACGGCCGACCCCGACTCGTACTTCTACGTGCAGGGCGGCCTCGGCCAGGGCATCGCGGTCGCGCTCGGCGTCAAACTCGCCGCCCAGGAACGCCCGGTGGTGCTCACCATCGGCGACGGCGCGTTCGCGTACAACCCGGTCATCCAGTCCTACGACGCCTCCAAGGCGTACGAACTCCCGCTGCTGATCGTGGTGTTCAACAACCGCGTCTACAAGTCGATGAACCTCAACCACCGCAGGTTCTATCCCGAGGGCGCCGCCGCCGACACCGGCGAGTGGCTCGGCACCGATCTGCACCGGCTGCCCCGACTCGCCGCGTTCGCCGAGCCGTTCGGGATGCACACCGAGACCGTCGACGCGCCCGACGCCCTCGCACCCGCGCTGGAGCGCGCGCTCAAGGCCGTGGCGGAGGGCACCACCGCCGTCGTCGACGTACTCGTCACCCGCTGAACCAGGAAGGCACCCGCCACCATGTCCGACACCGCAACGCCCAAGCCGGGCAAGGTCCTTGTCGCCGCAGACGACCTGCGCACCTTCTCCGCCGCCCTTCTGGAAAAGGGCGGCCTGAACGCCGAGCAGGCGCGCACCACCGCCGACGTGTTCGTGTGGGCCGCGCTGCGCGGCGTCGACTCGCACGGCATCGCCCGCGTCCCCGCCTACCTGGAGCTGCTCGCCAAGGGGGTGGCCAACGCCGACGCCGACATCAGGATCGAGTCCACCGCCCCGGCCGCCGCCGTCCTGGACGCCGACCGGGCCCCCGGCCCGGTCGCCCTCAGCGCCGCCGCCGACGAGGCGGTCACCCGGGCCAGGACCAGCGGCGTCGCCGCCGTCGGGGTCCGCCGTACCGTCCACACCGGCGCCATCGGCTACTACGTGTCGAAGATCGCCGAGCAGGGCCTCGTCGGCATCGGCTATGTCTCCGGGATGCCCAACATGGGCTACACCGGCGTCAAGGGCGCCGCCGTGGCCACCAGCCCGCTCGCCATCGCCGTACCGGCGCAGGCCCACGCCCCGCTGCTGCTGGACATGGCCACCGCCACCATCGCCCTGGGCAAGATCCGCCAGGCGAAGGCGAGCGGCACCCCGCTGCCCGAGGGCGCGGCGGCCACCGCGGACGGCACCCCGACCACCGACCCCGAACTGGCCGTCATGCCACTGCCGTTGGGCGGTGCCAAGGGATCCGGGATGTCCCTCGCCTTCGAACTGCTCACCAGCGTGCTGATCGGCGCGCCGATCTTCGCCGCGTTCCACTCGGACGACCCCCAGGGCCGCAAGCACCGCCAGAACGCGCTGCTCATCGCCCTGGACCCGGCGGCCTTCGGCGACCCGGCCGCCTTCACTGCGGCGGTCGACGACACGCTGGGCACGCTGAAGCAACTGCCCCCCGCCGATGGCGCCGAGGGCGTCTTCTACCCCGGCGAGCGCAGTGCCGCGGTCGCCGAGGCACGCGGCGCGAAGGGCATCCCCGTCGCGCCCAAGGTGTGGCGTGAACTGACCGAGGCGGCGGGCAAGTTCGGCCTCACCCTGCCGGAGCCGGTGCCCTCGGCGTGAACGACTGCACTTCGCCGACCGTCCGAGGGGGGACGGTCGGCGAAGTGCGCTTTCCGTACGCTGAGTTCAGGCCGAGCCCACGGCATCCCGCATCTGACGGGCAATCAGGGCATAGGTGTGCAGGGCCCGTTCGTCGTCCGTGCCGTCGTAGCCGTGGTCGGCTCCGGCGACGTCGACGTGCTCCACCAGGGCGCCCGCGGCCCGCAGCCGGGCGGCGTAGGCGACGCCCTCCGCCTTCAGCAGGTCGTACTCGGCCGTGACGACCAGGGCCGGGGCCATGCCCTTGAGGTCCGCGGTGTCCGAGGGGTGCGCGGGTGACACCAGGCGGTCGGTGCGCAGCTTCGGATCAGGGACGTACGCCGCGTCGAAGAGGTCGGCCATCCAGGGCCGCAGTACCGGCTTGGCGATGGCCGCGTGCTTGTCCTTGGCGCCGGTCGCGAGGTCCAGCGGCGGATAGTGCAGCACCTGGAGCGCGATCGAGGGGCCGCCCTCCTCCAGCGCCTGCCGGGCCACCGCCGCCGCGAGTCCGCCTCCGGCGCTCTGCCCGCCGACGGTGAGCCGGTCGCCGTCCCAGCCCTGTTCGGCGCCGTGCTCCGCGATCCACCGCACGACCTCGTACGCCTGCCGGGGCGGCGCGGGGAAGGGGTGCTGCGGTGCGACGACGTAGTCCACGTTGACGACCACGACGCCCGCCTCCGCCGCGAGGTACCGGCACAGGGGGTCGTCCATCTCGGTCAGCGGGATGACGTAGCCGCCGCCGTGGAAGTTCACGTGCACCGGCGGGGACGGATCCTCCGACGCGGGCAGGTACACCGTGGCGCGGGCCGGGGCGACCGTGGCCGGGATCGTCAACTCCCGTATTCGGCGCGGGAAGTCCGGGAATCGCTGATGCGAGGCGGCGGCGGATCCCCGCCCGCTCGGGCGCCGGTCGGCCATCCGGGTAAGACGTTGCAGGGACTTGGCGGCGATGGCGGCCACCACCGGCCGGGCCAGAACAGACATGCCGCTCCATTCATGGAGTACGCGCGAAGGGGAGCCCGGTCGCCGGGGCTGGATCGACAGGATTCCTGGCGATGGGTAGGGCGACGATAACACGGGTGCGCGGCGCGCAGATGCCGGGAACGGACCTGTTCAGGGCGGCGGCCTGTGGGCTGTGGCACGGGGGGCGGGTGGGTGGTGCGGGGGCGGTCCGCGCGGGTGCAGGGGGTGGGTCGGGGCGACCCGGTGTCGCGCCCGCGATGCCGGCCGTGCTGTCGGCCTACCGATCAGCGGTGTCCGACGGGCCCGGCCAGTCGTTCGTGGTCGTGCCGGTGCTCGCAGCACGGCCCGTGCGGCGGAACCGACGACGGCGCGGCCGCCGTCACCGACGCCACACACTCCGCGTGCTGGGCCGTCTCGATCATCTGCTCGCTGTCGGTCGCGGCGTCCGCCAGGCTCGCGCAGCACACGACGAGCAGAGCGGCGCCCGCGACGAACGGCAGGGCCCGGCGCGGGGGAGGAGGCGCGAGCAGTGCCCGCACCCGCTGCGGTACCGCTCCGCCGGTCGCGGCCAGGACCGGCCGGGAACGGTTCGCCGAGGTGGCGAGCGCGGCCCGGCCCACCGCGTGGGCGACGACCGTACGATCGCCGACGCGCACCGCGGCCTCCTCGTCGGCCCAGCGCTCCAGGACGAAACCGCCCGCGCCGGACAGCGGTCGTAGCAGCGGATTCACGGCGGCGGTGAGCCGCCAGAGGGTCTGGAAGAGATGGTGACGGTCGCGCAGATGGGCCCGCTCGTGGGCCAGAAGTGCTTCGCGTTCACGCTCGGCGAGGCAGCGGAGCATCCCGCGTGACACCACGATCCGCCCCGGTGCCCCGGGTAGCGCGAAGGCCTCCGGCAGTTCCATGTCGAGGACCGCCAACTCCGTGTCGCCGGGCAGCAGTCGGCACTCGCGACGGGCCCAGCGCAGATGCCGTAGCTGACGCGTGGTGGCGACGACGAGGCCCGCGAGGGAGGCGAGGAGGGTGAGCGCGGCGAGTCCGGCGACCGTGAGATACACCGGGTCGGAGGCGCGCACGGCCGCGACCGACCACCGGCCCTCCTCGGCGACCTCGGGGATCTGCACCAGACCGGCGAACGCCAGCAGCGCCAGGGAGCCCAGCCAGCCCAGGGACGCCACCAGAGCGGCGGACGCCAGCGACCAGGCGGCCGGGCGCGGGGCCAGCAGAGCGGCGGCGCGGGGCGCGAACACCGCGATCACCATGGTGATCAGGAGGGGGACGTACACACTGATCAGCACCGGCTCACGATCCCTCGTCGGCGCGGCCGGTGTGGTGCGGCCCGTCGTGCCCGGCGAGCAGCCGCTGGAGCAACTGCTCGTCCTTCTCGGACAGTTCGGAGACGAAGCGGGTGAGTACCGCCTCGCGGTCGGTGCCGTGCTCCAGCAGGGAACGCATCCGCTCGGCGGTGTGCGTCGCCTCGTCCCGCGCGGGCGCGTACGCGTAGCCGCGGCCCGCGCGCTGCCGGACGAGCATGCCCTTGTCGTACAGCCGCGACAGGATCGTCAGCACGGTGGTGTACGCGAGGTCTCCCGGCAGCCGGTCCCTGACCTCGCGCGCGGTCAGCGGCTGGTCGGCCCCATAGAGAGCGGCGAGAACACCGCTCTCCAACTCACCGCGCGCCCGTCGGCCGGACGTGGTACCGGACTCGTCGTTCTTCGGGTCATGCACTGTTCACCCCACCGCCTCTCACCGCTCGGCGTCCCAGCCTACCCGCCGACCTACTACGGCCTGTAAGAAGTGCACCGGAGGGGTCGGGCAAGGCTTCGCGAACTCTGCCTACTACATGTTGTACGAATTCACCTACTACATGTTGTAGAGTTTCGCCGCTCCACTCCACCTGCGGAGGAAATAGCCCATGCCCCACCTCGGAAGTACGGCGCATCTGCGTGCCTTCGCGGCCGCCGCCCTGCGTTCCCGGCAGGCACCCGCGCCTCGCCGCCCGTCGTCGGCCGAGCGTGTCGTGATCGTCTCCGCGAGCGTCGGTGCCGGTCACGACGGCGCCGCCACCGAACTGGAGCGGCGCCTGGTGGCGGCCGGTCTCCCGGTCGACCGCTTCGACCTGCTGGACGTGCTTCCCGCCCGGCTCGGCCGGCTGGTACGGGACGGCTACCACCGCATGCTCGTCCGGGCACCGTGGATCTATCAGCGGATCTACAGCAGCACCGAGCGCGCCGGCGGCGGCGGCCCCCTCGCACGAGCCCTGCTGCGCTCCGCCGAGGAACGGCTGCTGCGCGCCCTGCCCGCCGACACCGGCGCCGTCGTCTCGACCTACCCGGGCGCGAGCCGGGTCCTGGGCTCCCTCCGGCTCGACGGCCGGCTGACCGTACCCGTCCTCACCTACCTGACCGACTTCTCGGTGCACCCCCTCTGGGTGGCCGACGGCGTCGACGTCCACCTCGCGCTGCACGCCGTGCCCGCCGCCCAGGCCCGGACCGCCGGCGCCCGCGACGTGCGGGTGTGCGGCCCGGTCGCCGACCCGCGCTTCCACCCCGTGAGCACCGCGGCGCGCACCGCGGCCCGCGCCCGCTTCGGCCTGCCCGCGAACGCCCCGCTGGCCCTGCTGGTGGCCGGCTCCTGGGGTGTGGGCCCGGTCCGACAGGTGGCCCGGGAGCTGCGCGACTGCGGCGCGGCCGTACCGGTCGTGGTCTGCGGCCGCAACGAGGCCCTCGCCGACGAACTCCGCGCGGACGGCATCGAACACGTCCACGGCTGGGTCGACGACATGCCCGGCCTCATGCACGCCGCCGACGTCCTGGTCCAGAACGCCGGCGGCCTGACCTCCCTGGAGGCCTTCGCCACCGGCCTGCCCGTCGCCAGCTACGGCTGCATACCGGGCCACGGCCTGACCAACGCGGCGGCCCTGGACGAGGCGGGCGTCGCCGCGTGGATCCGCAAACCCGACCAACTCAAAGTCGTACTGGGCGAGTTGATCGACGGCCCACGCGGCCTGCTGCAACGTGAAGCGGGCCTCGCCCTGTTTGCCGGCGAGATCCCCGGCTCGGACCGCGGCCCGGCCGCCGAGACGATCCGGGTCTGCCGGACGGGCGTCGGACCCACCGCCCACTCCGAGGGCGGACCGCCTGCCGGTGGGGGCCGGGGCCGGGGCTGGCGTCGGACCCGGGTCGGGAGTTCCGCCTCCTTGGCGGGTGCCGGGCCTTCCGTCGCTCCCGCAGGTGGGGCGCCCGCCGGCCGAGGGTCGCGGCAGGCGGGTCTCGGGCCTTTCGCCGCGTTCACGGGTGCGCTGCGCGCCGGCCGGGCGGTTGGTCCGGTGGGCGTCCCGCCCGCCGTTCCGCCTACCGGTGGGGCTTCTCTCGGCCGAGCGGTGCCTCGGGCGGGTGCCGGGCTCTCCGTCCGGTCCGCGCGCGGGGCCCGGCCGACCGCGTTGCGGCTCGCCGTCACCGTGGCTCTGGCCTGCGGGGTCTGGGCGGGTGCGGTCGGTACCGCGGTCGCCACCACCGACGGCGGCCCCGGCCTGATGCACGCCATCGGCCACGGTCTGGACCTCGACGACTTCGGCCGTGCCCCCCACACGCCCCACACCGCCCATGCGGAGGGCCGCCACTCGTGACCGCCGCACGACTGCTCCGAAACACCGCCCTCACCGCGCTGCCCCTCCTCGCCGCCGCGTACGCCGCCCCCGTCCTCTCCACCTACGGCCCGCTCCGCAACCGCGTGATGCCCCGCCTCTCCGGACGCGGTCGGCCCGACCACGTGGCGCTCACCTTCGACGACGGACCGGACCCGCTGTCCACTCCACTGTTCCTGCGCCTGCTGGACGAGCGCCGGATCCACGCCACCTTCTTCCTGCTCGGCCGCGAAGCCGCGCGCACCCCCGGCCTGGTGCGCGAGATCGCCGCCGCCGGACACGAGATAGCGGTGCACGGCTGGCTCCACCGCCCGCTGCTCCTGCGCGGCCCCCGCGCCACCCACGACGACCTCGCCCGCGCCCGCGACACGGTCGGCGACCTCACCGGACGCACGCCAAGGCTCTTCCGGCCGCCCTACGGCGTGATGTCGACCGCCGCCCACCTCGCGGCCCGCCGCCTGGACCTCACGCCGGTGCTGTGGACGGCCTGGGGCGAGGACTGGAGGGCGCGTGCCACACCGGAATCGGTCCACCGGACGGTCACCGGGGACCTGCGCGGCGGCGGCACCGTCCTGCTCCACGACTCCGACTGCACCTCGGCCGCCGGCTCCTGGCGCGCCACCCTCGGCGCCGTACCCCGCATCCTCGACACCTGCGCCGCGCGGGGTCTGTCGGTGGGGCCGCTGCGGGAGCATGCTGTGGATCACCTCTGAAGTTGACAATATTGTTGGCGCTCCTGGTCGGCGGAATTTACGTTCGCGAGTACCTAGACCAGGGAGCCCCCCATGCTTTCGAACGCCATGAACCGTCGGACCTTCCTCAACGGATCGCTGACCGTCGCCGCGACGGCCGCACTCGTCGGCGCCGGGACCGGCGCCGACGCGGCGGACCGCGACACCTCCGCGACCCCGCTGACCGGCCCGCTCCGGATCGACAACGGCCGGGTGTCCGGAGTCGCGTCCCTGGTCTCCGGCGTCACCGTGTTCAAGGGACTGCCGTACGCGGACACCACGGCGGGCGACAACCGCTGGCGCCCGCCGCAGCCGGCCAAGTCCTGGACGGGCGTGCGCGTCGCGGACACCTTCGGGGACATCTGCCCACAGCAGACGATGGGTTCGGCCGCGGTCACGATGAGCGAGGACTGCCTCAACCTCAACGTCTGGACCGGAGCCGCGAGTTCACGGGAGAAGCGCCCCGTCCTGGTCTGGATCTACGGCGGCCGGTTCACCGGCGGGTACGCCTCCGACCCCGGCTTCGACGGCGCCGGCCTCGCCGCCAAGGGCCTGGTCGTGGTGACCCTCAACTACCGCACCGGCGCGTTCGGTTTCCTCTCCACCCCGGAACTCAGCGCGGAGTCCGGCCATCAGGCGTCCGGCAACTACGGCCTGCTCGACCAGATCGCGGCCCTGCGCTGGGTGCGCCGCAACATCACTGCGTTCGGCGGCGACCCGCAGCGGGTGACCATCGCCGGCCAGTCGGCGGGCGGCGCCTCGGTCATGCACCTCATCTACTCCCCGCTCGCCAAGGGCCTGTTCCAGGGCGCGATCTCCGAGAGCGGCGGCGCCCGCGCCACCGGCGACCCCGAGATCGCCGCGCTGGCGGCGTCGTACCGCACTTTGGAGACCGCCGAGAGCCAGGGCACCGCCTATGCCGCAGCACTCGGCGCCACCTCGCTCGACGCGCTCCGTGCCGTGGCGAGCGACAAGTTGATGGCGGGTCAGAACGCGAGCGACACCTCAGTGAGCGGACCGGTGAACGGCAACCCGCCGGAGTTCCGCCCCGTCCTCGACGGCTGGGTCAAGCCGTGGACCTACGAACAGGCCCTGGCGGGCGGGCACTTGAACGACGTCCCCGTCCTGGCCGGCGGCAACAAGGACGAGAACGGCGCCTCCCCGACCCCGACGGTGAAGCTCGCGGACTATCTCAGCACCGCGCAGAAGGAATACGGCCCGCTCGCCGACGAGTTCCTCAAGCTCTACCCCGCCACCACCGACACGGAGGCGGGCCAGGCCCGCAACGCCTCCGCCCGCGAGGGCTCGCGCGTCTCCGCCGACCTGTGGGCGGCCGAGTGGGCGAAGACGGCCAAGAGCCCGGTGTACACGTACTACTGGGAGCACGTCCCGCCCACGGCGACCGGCCCCAACTCCCGTGGTGCCTACCACGGTTCGGAGATCAACTACGTCTTCGACAACCTCTACGCCACCGACCTGCCCTGGACCGACGCGGACCGCGTGGTCGCCGACACCCTGTCCGACTACGTGGTGAACTTCGCGACCCACGGGGACCCCAACGGCCACGGCCTCACCCGCTGGCCCGCGGCGAACCACCGCTTCGCGACCACGATGGAACTGGGGGACCGGTTCGGCACCCTCGCCCTGGCGGACGCGGCCAAGGTGGACTTCTTCGAGCGGTTCTTCGCGGGCCAGAAGCGTTGGTGACGTCCGGCCGGTGAAGTACTCTCATCGCCGTATCCAGGGTAAACGCGCGCAGTAACTTACTTGAGTTACGCAACAATATGGTAAAGTGGTTCCCATGTCCACACCACCGGTCCCCACTGCCCCCGCCTCCCCGGAGGTGACCGAGATCGAGCGAGCCCTCACTCGGATCACCTACCTGAGCACCCGCGCCCGCCAGCACGACCGGCTCATGGCTCTCGCCGGGGTGCCCCTGGACCGTGCGGCGGTGGCGTTGCTGCGGCAGGTCGCCGACTCCGAGCCGCTGCGCCCGGGGGAGCTGGCGCACCGCCTCGGAGTCGAGGCCTCGCATGTGACGCGGACCGTGCAGCAGTTGCAGAAGTCCGGCTACGTCACCCGCGTGCCCGACCCCGACGACCGGCGAGCCCAGCGGATCGAGCTGACCGAGGCCGGACAGAAAGCCGTCGCCAGCGTCCGGGACGCCGGTGCGCGCGGAATGCAGATGGCCCTCTCGGAATGGTCGACGGACGAACTGCGGCAACTGGCCACGCTGTTCCATCGCATGGTCGACGACTTCCTGACGTACGCGATCGACGAGGACGGCGAACAGGAGGTCGCGGCCCCGGTCGGCACCGCCTGAGCGCGGGGTGCCGGGTGCGGTGTGCCGGGTACGGATCGCGCCGGCCTCAGCCGAGCTCGGCGACGATCTGGGGGAGGTCGGCCGTGGTGCGGATTCCGGGGGCCGCCGCGCAGACGAACGGCACCGCGTTCACCGCGCGGTTCGCGGTGTAGGAGGGGGACATCGCGGCCATCCGGTCGAGGGCCACGGGGAAGCGCAGGTCGATGTCGAGCGGTGCGTCCCCCTCGACCGCGACGTGCCAGCCGGTGGCGCGCAGGTCCCAGGCGGGATCGAGGTCGGTGGTGCAATACCAGTTGGCGCGGAACCGCAGCAGAGGATGCCCGTTCCGCAGGCCGGAGACAGTGATCCGCTGCGCGGCCACGGTGCCGGCCGGCAGGGTGCCCGCCGCGATCCGCGTCGTGCGCCGGGCGGTCGCGACCTCGCCGGTCGCCTCCACCGAGTCGAGCGGCATCCCGAGCGCCTCGGCCAGCAGCCGCAACGACGGGCCGAAGCTGTCGCGCAGCCCGGTCAGCCGCTGCGCGCCGAACTCGGCAGGGGGCTGCCCGAAGCCCATCACCTCGAACAGCAGCCCGGGGGAGTCCCGTTGGGACAGGTCGGCGAACTCGTCGATCGTCAGCGCGTCGAGCCGCCGCTGGATCGAGGTGAGGGTGAGCGGCAGGGCCTCGGTGATGAACCCGGGGCTGCTGCCCGTGCTGTGGACGGAGGTCCCGCCCCGCTCGCACGCGTCCTCTATCCGCTTCCGCACCACCGGGTCGAGGCTCGGCGCGTGATGGAACTCGCCGCGCGTCGACACGACATTGACACCTGACGAGAGCAGCGCGCACACCTCGTCGAAGTCACAGCTCCGCGGGGTGTAGAGGACACAGTCGGCGCCGAGCGCCAGGATCTCGTCGAGGTCGTGCGTGGCGACGATGCCGGTCGGGCCGAGGCCGCCCCCGCTCAACTCACCCGCGTCCAGGCCGGACTTGGCCGGCGCGTGGACATAGACGCCGGCCAGGGTGAGACGCGGATGCTCCAGTACGGCACGCAGGGTGCGGGCGCCGATGTTTCCCGTGGCCCACTGCACGACCCGGTAGCGCTGTACTCCGTGCCGTAGCGGCTCGGTCATCGCCCACCTCCCGTTCCGGTGGGCGAGAACCGTACTCTCCGTTTCGGAGAGCGTCAATCACATCGCTGTCAGTTGCGCACCGGGACGCCGGAGAGGCCGCCGAGGCAGAACTGCCAGACCTCCTCGGCGGTGACCGCCGCCGTGTGGCTGCCGGCCGGAACTCCGTTGCCCTGTGCGACGAACATGACGGTCTGCATCAGGATCGACGCCTGTCGGCGGGGCTTCCCGGCGGGGATGACGCCGGCGTCCTCGGCCTGCTCGACCAACTCCGTGAACACCGTGAGCAGGGGGAGATGAGCGGTCGCCACCTGAGCGGGATGCTTCACGAGGAGTTGCAGCGCGAAGTCGCTGAACAGGGGGCGCTCCACACCGGGGTTGGACAGCGACTGCTCGAACAGCATCTTCACCGCGGTCCGCAGCGCCTCGAGGGGATCCGACTGGGAGCCGGCCGTCTCGCGGATCTCGGCGGCCGACTTGGACAGCGCGTCCTCGAACAGAGCGAGCAGCAGCTCGTGTTTGCCGTCGAAGTGCTGGTAGAAGCTGCGCAGTGACTGTTTGGAGCGGTCCACGATCTCCTGGACGGTGAAGTCCGTCGTACGCTTCTCCGCGATGAGTTCCTGCGCCGCGTCCAGGAAGCGCTGCACCCGTTGCTCGGCGCGGAGCTTGGCGGCACGGGTGGAACGCTCAACGGCGCGCTGGCGCCAGGCTGGTTGTTCTTCGGGGACAGCTGTCACATGAAGAACGATACTCCACTTCAGCGGTAACACTCCGGCTTCCCCTACCGAAGCCCACACCGCAAGTTTCGAGACCCTTACTTGCGTGAGATGAGAATGATATTCTCACCTGCATTCGTGCGGGTTGGCAGGAGGTTCGTCTGACATGGCATGGGACTTTTCCACCGAGCCGGAGTTCGAGGAGAAGCTGGAGTGGGTCAGACGGTTCCGCGCCGAGCGCGTGGAGCCACTGGACCTGCTGTATCCGGACCGGGCGTACCACCCGCTCGACGACGAACTCGGCCCCGTGGTGCGGACGTTGAAGCAACAAGTCCGCGACGAGGGCCTGTGGGCACCGCACCTCGGCCCCGAGCTGGGCGGGCGCGGCTTCGGCCAGGTCAAGCTGGCGCTCATCAACGAGATCCTGGGCCAGTCGAGCTGGGCCCCCGTCATCTTCGGCACGGCCGCTCCCGACACCGGAAACGCCGAGATCATCGCCCGCTACGGCACCGAGGAGCAGAAGGAGCGCTATCTCCGACCGCTGCTCGAAGGCGAGTGCTTCTCCTGCTTCTCCATGACCGAACCGCAGGCCGGCGCCGACCCCACGATGTTCACCACCCGCGCCGAACGCGACGGCGACGACTGGGTCATCACCGGCCGCAAGTTCTTCTCCTCCAACGCGCGCACCTCGAAGTTCGTCATCGTGATGGCCGTGACGAACCCCGACGTCAGCCCGTACAAGGGCATGTCGATGTTCCTGGTGCCCAGCGACACCCCCGGCGTCCGCATCGAGCGCCACCTCGGCATCATGGGCGAGGCCACCGACGAGGGCATGCACGCGCTCATCGCCTACGACGGCGTCCGCGTCCCCGCCGACGCGCTGCTCGGCGGCGAGGGCCAGGCCTTCGCGATCGCCCAGACCCGGCTCGGCGGCGGCCGCGTCCACCACGCGATGCGGGTCGTGGGCCAGAGCCAGAAGGCGCTCGACATGATGGCCGAGCGGGCCCTGTCCCGCGAGACCCAGGGCAGCAGGCTCGCCGACAAGCAACTCGTCCGCGCCGACCTCGCCGACTCCTATGCCCAACTGGCCCAGTTCCGGCTCTTCGTCCTGTACACCGCCTGGCAGATCGACCGGTACCAGGACTACAAGCGGGTCCGTAAGGACATCGCGGCCATCAAGTTCCTCACCCCGAAGGTGCTGCACGACATCGTGTACCGCTCGATGCATCTGCACGGCGCCCTCGGTGTGTCGAACGAAATGCCGTTCTCCGACATGTGGAACGGCGCCGCCGTCATGGCCGTGGTCGACGGCCCCACCGAAGTCCACAAGATCACGGTCGCCCGTGACGTCCTGCGCGGATACGAAGCCGCCCCCGGCCTCTGGCCCACCCAGCATCTGCCCACCCGCCGCGAATGGGCCCGGAAGCAGTTGGAGGACCTGCTGTGACGCTCGCCAACACGGAATCCCTCGCCCGCTGGCTGGACGGCCAGGGCATCGCCCCCGGTGAACCCGTCGAGACGTCGTACATCTCCGGAGGCACCTCCAACGACATCTACGGCATCCGGCGCGGCGAGGTGAGCATGGTGCTGCGCAAACCGCCGGAGAAGGTTCCGCCGGGGCGCAACGAGACCATGCTGCGTGAATACCGCGTTCTCAAGGCGCTCAACGGCACGGACGTCCCGCACCCCGAGGCCATCGCCGTATGCGACGACACGAGCGTGCTCGGGTCCTGCTTCTATCTGATGGCCCATGTCGACGGCTGGTCGCCGATGAACTCCGGCGGCTGGCCCGAGCCCTTCCTCAGCGACCTGTCCGTGCGCCCCGGTCTCGCCTACCAACTCGTCGAGGGAATCGCCAAGTTGGGCAACGTGGACTGGCGGGCCCAGGGCCTTGAGGGCTTCGGCCGACCCGACGGCTTCCACGACCGACAGGTCGACCGCTGGCTCGCCCACCTCGCCAAATTCAAGTTCCGCGAGATACCCGGCCTGGAGAAGGCCGCCGCCTGGCTGCGGGAACACCGTCCCGCTCACTGGACACCCGGCATCATCCACGGCGACTACCAGTTCGCCAACGTCATGTTCCGCCACGGCGCACCCGCCGAGCTCGCCGCCCTCGTCGACTTCGAAATGGCCACCGTGGGCGACCCGTTGCTCGACCTCGGCTGGGTCGTCATGGGCTGGCCCGACGCCGACGAGGACCGCACCCAGAAGGGCTACGTCGACTACACCGGCATGCCCGACCGGGCCGACCTGCTGGAGCACTACGCCAAGGTCAGCGGCCGTGACGTCAGCGAGATCGACTACTACGTGATCCTCGCCCGCTTCAAGATGGCCGTCGTCCTCGAAGGCGGCTACGCCCGGCATGTGAGGGGCGACGGCGGCAACCCGAAGATGGCCCACTACGGCGACGTCGTCCTGCAGATGGCCACACAGGCGGCCGAACTCGCCGCGACCACCCGGCTATGAGAGCCGCCCGCTGCAACGCCGTCGGCGGGCCGGTCGTCGTCGAGGACCTCCCCGAACCACCCTTCCCCGGACCGGAGTCCACCGGGGACGAAGGCGGCATCCCCGTCGACGTGCACTACGCGGCCGTGAACTTCGCCGACGTCCTCGTGATCGACGGCGCCTATCAGGTCAAGGCGGAACCGCCCTTCACCCCCGGCAGCGAGTTCGCGGGCGAGGTCGCCGCGTCCGCGCACGGATTCGAGAAGGGCGAGCGGGTCTTCGGCTCCATGTTCGTCGGCGCCTTCGCCGAACGCGTCACCGCCCGCCCGGCCGGCCTGAGCCGTATCCCCGACGGAATCCCCACCGAGCGCGCGGCCGCCTTTGGGGTCAGCCACGCCACCGCCTACGACGCGCTCCGCCTCGTCGCCGACGTACTCCCGGGCGAACGGGTGGCCGTCCTCGGCGCGGCCGGCGGCGTCGGCCTCGCGACCGTCGAACTCGCGGCCCTGCTCGGCGCGGAGGTCGTCGCCGTCGCCTCGACGGAGGAGAAACGGGCGGTGTGCGTCGAGCAGGGGGCGACAGTGACGTTGCCGTACGACGACCTGAAGCGGGGCCTGCGGGACGCGGGCGGCGCCGATGTCGTGATCGACCCGGTCGGCGGCCCGTACGCGGAGGAGGCGTTGCGTGCCATGCGCTGGGGCGGACGGTTCGTGAGCGTGGGGTTCGCGAGCGGGGAGATCCCGCGTATCCCACTCAATCTCCCGATGCTCAAGGGCATCATCCTGCACGGCTTCGACCTCGGCGGCTGGGCACGTCACCGGCGGGAGGACCTGATCGCCGCCCGCACCGAACTCCACGAACTGTTCGCCGCCGGGAAGATCCGGCCCCGCGTCCACGCCGTGTATCCACTCGCCGAAGTCGCCGCCGCCCTCAGCCTGGGGCGCCGCGCCATCGGCAAGGTCCTTCTGGAGGTCGCGCATGGAGTTTGAGTTCGACGACGACCAGCGGCTGCTCCAGCGCGTGGTCCGCGAGACGGTCACCAAGTCACGAGCGCTGCCCGAAGAGCAACTCTGGGGCACCTACCTGGAGTTGGGCTGGCTGGACGCCCCTCCGGTGGAACTCGCCATCATTGTGGAGGAGTTGGGTTACGCCGCCGACACGACCCCCTTCCTCGCCACGGCGACCTGGTTCGCTCCGCTGGCCGGACGGCTGCCGCGCGGCTCCGGCACCGGAGTCTTCGACGGGGCGGGACGGTTCGTCCTCGACGCCGACCGTGCCGACGAGATCGCCCTTCTCACCTCCCACGGCGTTGTCGTACGGGATGGAACGGAACTGGCGGCCGAGCGGCTGTCCGTGTTCGACCCGACCCTCCATGTCGCCCGGGTGGACGCGCCGGACCTGGTGGCCGGAGTACCGGACCTGGCCCTGATGGGCCTTGCCGTGAGCACCGTCGGCAGTTGCCGGCGCATCCTCGATCTGGTCGTCGCCCATGTGAAGGAACGCCACCAGTTCGGCGTGCCCATCGGCTCGTTCCAGGCCGTCAAGCACAAGGCCGCAGACATGTATGTCGCCATCGAACGAGCCAAGGTGCTCGCCTACTTCTCCGCGCTCACCATCGCCGAGGACGACCCGCGCCGCGGCCGGGCCGCCGCGATGGCCAAGGCCGCCGCCGGTGACTGCCAACGAGTCTGCTTCCGCAACGGGTTCCAGCTCTTCGGGGCCATGGGCTACACGTGGGAGAACGAGCTGCAGATCCACCTCAAGCGGGCCAAGGCCGGGGACCTGCTCCTCGGCACGGCGTCCGAGCACAGGAAGGCGCTGCTGGTATGAGGCTGGCCCCCGACCCCGAGGTCGAGAAGTTCCGCGCCGATTTCAGCGACTTCCTCGACGCCCATCTGCCCACCCCCGAGGAGGCCAAGGACCGCTCCAAGTCCAGTGCGCACATCCCCGATTGGGCCCGACGCTGGCAGCGCAAGCTCTTCGACGCCGGCTGGCTACTGCCCGCCCAGCCGCCCGAGTACGGCGGCCGCAACGCCACCCTGCCCCAAGTCGTCGCCCACCTGGAAGAGTTGTCCCGGCGGCGGATCTACCACAGCTTCAACCCCCAGGGCCTCAACATCATCGCGGCCTCACTGCTCACCTTCGGCACCGAGGAACAGAAACGCGACTGGGCGATTCCCCTGCTGCGCGCCGAGATCACGGCGTCGCTCGGCATGAGCGAGCCCGGAGCGGGTTCCGACCTGGCCGGGCTGCGCACCCGGGCGGTCCTCGAAGGCGACCACTTCGTCGTCAACGGGCAGAAGGTGTGGACCTCGGGCGCGCACGACGCCGACGTCCTGCTCACCTTCGTCCGCACCGACCCCGACGCGCCCAAGCACAGGGGGATCAGTGTCCTGCTCATCCCCACCGACTCCCCAGGCCTGGTCCGGCGGCCGTTCGGGTCGATCGCCGCCCCCGACGACCTCGACTTCAACGAGGTGTTCTTCACCGACGTCCGTGTCCCGAAGGAGAACTTCGTCGGCCCCCTCAACGAGGGCTGGCGCGTGGCCAACGGCTCGCTCGGGCACGAACGGACTCTGCTGTGGGTGCACTACGCCGAGCGGATGGACGGTCTGATCCAGGACGCGGCCTGCGACGAGGAGTGGTACGCCACCCTCCAAATGGACGTCCAGGCACTGCGGTTGCTCGGCTACCGGCTGCTCGCGCCCGACCGGAACCCGGTGGAGATCTCGGTGCTCAAACTGCTCGGCTCCGAGGCCGCGCAGAACGCCGAACTGCACGCCCTCGAACACCACGGCGGCGAGGCACTGCTGCATCCGGTGCAGACGGGGGCGTACACCCATATGAACCTGGAGACGTTCACCGCCAGTTGGTTCGAGCGGTACGCGCGCAGCTTCGGCGGGACCATCGCCGGCGGCACCTCCGAGATCCAGCGCAACATCATCGCCGAGCGGATCCTCGGCCTGCCCCGATAGAACCGACTCAGGACCGAATCGGAACCGACTCAGAGCCGACAGAGGACGAGACGCATGGACGACATCCTGTACGAGGTCGACGACCGGGTGGGGATCATCACCCTCAACCGGCCCCAGGTCGCCAACGCGCAGAACGCGGAGCTGCTCGACGCGCTCGACGCGGCCTGGAGCCGGGCCGCGGCCGACGAGGACGTGAAGGTCGTTCTCCTGAAGGCCAACGGCAAGCACTTCTCGTCGGGACACGACCTCAAGGACCGCTGGCCGGCGCCGAAGGAGATCACCCTGGAGTGGATTTACAGCGCCGAGACCCGCCGGTACCTGGAGTACACCCTGCGCTGGCGCAACATACCCAAGCCGACGATCGCCGCCGTGCAGGGCAAGTGCATCGCGGGCGGACTGATGCTCTGCTGGCCCTGCGACCTGATCGTGGCCGCCGAGAACGCCGAATTCTCCGACCCCGTCGTCCACATGGGCATCGGGGGAGTCGAATACCACGGTCACACCTGGGAGTTGGGCCCGCGCAAGGCGAAGGAGATCCTCTTCACCGGACGGGCCGTCACCGCCGAGGAGGCGGAGAAGGTCGGCATGGTGAACAAGGTCGTCCCCCTCGACCAACTGCACACCGAGGCCCTGGAGTTGGCCCGTGAGATCGCCCGGATGCCGTCCTTCGGCCTCCGCCAGGCCAAGCGCGCCGTCAACCAGAGCCTCGACGTCCAGGGCTTCTACGCGGCCGTCCAGTCCGTCTTCGACATCCACGAGACGGGACACGGAAACGCGCTGAGCGTGAGCGGATATCCCATTCTCACCAAGCTCGACGCCATGAAGGAACGCCTCAAGGGCCAGTAGGCAGGGTCAGTGGTGACCACATCCGCAGGACGCCGCGTCCCCTCGGCCGACCGATTCGGTGGGCCGAGGGGACGCGGCACACCCACACCCTGACGGCGTCGACGACGTGCCCTCAGCCGCGCTCGTCGCGGAACACCTTCCCGCCCTTCATCACGAACCGGACGTCCGCTATCACTGAGACGTCCTCCAGCGGATTGCCGGGCACCGCGATCAGGTCGGCGAGCAGCCCTTCGGCGATACGGCCCCGGTCGTCGGCGTCGATCAGCTCCGCCGCGTTGACGGTCGCGGCCTGGAGCGCCTCCAGAGGGGTCATCCCGCGGTCGACCAGGGCGATCAGCTCCTGGGCGCCGCGTCCGTGCGGGATCGCCGGCGCGTCCGTGCCCAGCGCCATCCGGACACCCGCCTTGCCGGCCCTGGACACCACGGTCTTCGCCCGGGGGAAGATCTCGGCCGCCTTCTCCCGCAGTTCGGGCGCGGAACGGGACATGTCCATCCCCTCGATGAGAGCGGTCGTCGGCACCAGGAACGTGCCCCGCTCCGCCATCAGCGCGATGGTGTCGTCGTCCAGCAGGAAGCCGTGCTCGATGCAGTCGATGCCGGCCTCCACCGCCGAGCGGACGGCGTCGGCCCCATGGGTGTGGGCGGCCACCTTCAGCCCGCGCCGGTGGGCCTCGTCGACGATGGCGCGCAACTCCTCGTCGGAGTAGTGCTGCGCGCCGGGGGTGCCCGTATGGGACATCACGCCCCCGGAGGCGCAGACCTTGATGAGCCGTGCCCCGTGCTTGATCTGGTACCGGACCGCCTTGCGGACCTCGTCGACACCGTTGGCAATGCCCTCTTCCAGGGAGAGAGGCATGATTCCGGGCGCGTACGCGGCGAACATCGTGGGATCCAGATGGCCGCCGGTCGGTGTGATGGCGTGTCCCGCCGGGACGATGCGCGGGCCGTCGATCCAGCCGGCGTCGATGGCCTTCGCCAGCGCGACGTCCAGCAGATAGCCGCCCGTCTTCACGAACAGGCCGAGGTTCCTGACCGTGGTGAAACCCGCGCGCAGGGTCCGCCGGGCGTTGCCCACCGCGCGGAGCATCCGCAGCGGGGGATCGTCCTGGACGGGGGAGAGCGCGAGCGTCTCTCCCCGGCCGCCCATCAGGAGGTTGACCTCCATGTCCATGAGACCGGGCAGGAGAGTGACGTCACCGAGATCGAGAACCTCGTCCTCGCCCGTGCCCGGGCCGGGCGCGATACGGTCGCCGTCGACCGTGATCACGCCCGGCTCCTCCAACTCGCCCGTCTCCACGTGCAGTACACGCGCCGCTTTGAGCGTGAGCACGAGGGATCACACCTTCGGTTCGACGACGAGGTCCATGTAGGCGGCGCCGCTGTCCGGCACCCGGGCCTGCTTCCAGACCTCGACCGGGAACGACACGTTCACCAGGGAGAACATCAGGAGCAGCAAGTTGCGCTCCTGCTCCGGCAGTTCGGCCAGCGGGAACTTGTCGAGGTGGTCGGAGGCCTGCTCCAGCAGCGGGAACGCGGCGTCGTAGAAGGCCTGCATCTCCTCCATGGAGCTGGCCAGGCGCTTGCTGTAGCGGTCGCGCTCGGACTCCAGGACCCACTCGCTGAACGGTTCGAGCGCCGCGAACTCACTGGGCAGCATCGGTGTGCTCCTTGACGTAGTCGGCGACCGTCTTGTGCAGATGGCGGAGCAGCAACTCCTGGTCGCAGAGCGGGAAATCGGTGACGACCCGGCTCTTGAGCATCGTCTGGGTGGCCTCCAGCGTGTTGCCGTCCTGGAGGGCGTACTCCTTGAACGTCACCGCCGCCAGCTCCTGCTTCAGCCGCTCGCGTGCCGTCTTGGCGGGCACGAAGTACAGGTTGGCCTCGAAGATGTGCTTGTCGACCGCCGTCGGCCAGTAGTGGTACGTCAGATACCAGCCGGGCTTCCAGATCAGCAGGGTCATGTTGGGGAAGAACTCGAAGGAATCGTTGCCCCACGCGCGGTGCCGGCCCGGGTTGAGTCCCGTCGGCAGATTGTCCAGGCCCTCGATGTCGGGCGCCTCCCACGGCCCGAACAGGCCGCTGCGCAGGGTGCGTTCGATGGGCTTGACGATGCTCAGGTCCTTGGGCGGGGACATGCCTCCCCAGGAGGAGATCATCGAGTGCGGGGGGTGGATCTCGTAGTGCAGCGCCTCGTACCCGACGTTGAAGAGCTTGTCGGCCTCGTCCTTGACGGCCTGCTTCATGTGCAGGACGGGCGCGTGGTAGAACTCCGCGAACGCGTCGATGAACAGCTTCCAGTTGCTGCCGATCTCCGCCTTGTAGGTGAAGACCTCGGTCATCTCGTGGAAGGGGTAGCCCTCCAGGCCCTTGGCGAACTCGCCGAGGTACTCCTTCAGCGGCTGGGCCCCGGGGTCGAGGTTGACGAAGATGAACCCCTCCCAGACCTCGCAGCGGACCAGCTTGAGGCCGTAGTCCGCCTTGTCCAGGTCGAAGAACTCCTTCTCCTGCTGCACGAAGGTCAGATCGCCGTCCAGGCTGTAGCGCCAGGCGTGGTACTTGCAGGTGAACTGGCGGCAGGTGCCCTTGACCTCCTCGCCCGGGTAGTCGTTCCACACGAGCTTGTTGCCGCGGTGGCGGCAGACGTTGTGGAAGGCGCGGATCTCCTTGTCCTTGCCCCGCACGATCACCAGTGAGGTGTCGGCGACGGCCAGCTCCTTCGTGAAGTAGCTGCCGACCTTGGGGACCTGCTCGACCCGTCCGACGTTCAGCCAGGTCTTCTTGAAGATCGCCTCCTTCTCCGCCTCGTAGTACGCGGGGTCGATGGAGTCCTCATAGTTGACCGGGCTGGTGCCCAGCTCGGGGTAGTTCTCGGTCCAGCTTCCGGCCGCCGGCTTGGCGAAGTGTGGCATGGGATCACCCCTCTCGCTTGTGAGAATACCATTCTCGTTTTGGGAAACTGAAGTTCTCTTCCGAGATCACGGGGTCGAGTTCCACGCCGAAGGTGTTGAGGGCCATCGTGAGCATCGTGTAGGCGCCGATGGTGAAGACCAGGTCCATGAGCTGGCGTTCGTCCAGGTCGACGGCGAGCGCCGCGTAGGTCGAGTCCGACAGGCCAGAGTCGGTGTCCAGTTCGTCCACCGCCCGGTTGAGCAAGGTGTCGGCGCCGGTGCGGACTTCCTCGATCTCGGCCTCGGTCACCCCGAACTTCCGGCCGATCAGGACATGGCTGGCCCACTCGTACTTGCTGCCCCGCCGCCACGCGACGCGCATGACGGCCAGCTCGCGGACGCGCACCGGCAGGGTCGAGGTGTTGAGGTGCATGTTGAACGTCAGGAACGCTCGCGCCAGGGCCGGATGCCGCTGGAAGATCCCGAGGACGTTGGCCTCCGGCAGCTTCTTGGGGTGGTTGATGACCGAGAACAGGTCGTGGTCCCACTCGTCGTACGGCACCGGGGAGATGCGCACGGCGTTCTCGGCGGTGGTCCCGCCGTTCTCGCCGTGAGCGGTCGGGCTCTCGTCGTGTTGGCTCATGTGTTCCGCCCGCCGTTCACGCCCAGGATCTGACCGGTGATGTAGCCGGCCTCCTCGGAGGCGAGGAAGGAGCAGGCGGCGGCGATGTCCTCGGGGCGCCCGACGCGGCGTACCGGAGTGCGCTGGATGTGCTCCTCGACCGTCCCGCCGAGCAGTTGTCGCTCCTCCGAGCGGCGCAGCATGGGGGTGTCGATGAAGCCGGGCGGCACCGCGTTCACGGTGATGCCCTGCGGCCCCAGCTCCAGGGCCAGTGCCTTGGTGAGCCCGTTGACCGCCGACTTGGCCGCCACGTAGTGCGTCATGAACGGCTGGCCGGAGTGCGCGCTGGACGAGGAGATGTTGACGATCCGCCCCCAGCGGGCCTCCACCATGTCCGGCAGGACGGCCTGGACGCAGTGGAAGACGCCGTTGAGGTTGACGTCGACGACCCGCTGCCAGGCCTCGAAGGTGAGGTTGGCGAAGCGCTTGTAGCCCTCCATTCCCGCCGCGTTGACCAGAACCGTGACCGGACCGAGCCGCTCCCGGACCTCGGCCAGCGCCTCGTCCACCTGAGCCCGGTCGGAGACATCGGCCTTCCGGGAGAAGCCCCTGTCGGACGGATTGAGGTCGAGGGTGGCGACCTGGAGACCGTCGGCCTCCAGGCGCTCTGCGATGGCCCGTCCGATGCCGGAGCCGCCGCCTGTGACGAGGGCTGTCCTCATACCGGAACCCCCTTCGTCTCGATCATGAAAATCTCCCTTCCGAATCTGAGAAGCGTATTCTCGTCTCCCGTGCTTCCGGAAGTCCCCCGCAGGCGGGGGCTGTTCGCCGCCCTCCGTGCGCCCGCCACCCAACCGGTCGGGATGACATTCTCGCTTCCGGATGGTTGATTCGCGTATAAGGAGAATGTAGTTTCCGCTTCATTGGAGCAAGCCGCCCATCCATGCGAGGAGAACAGGATGCGGTTCCAGGACAAGGTGGCGATCGTCACCGGAGCGGGACAGGGAATCGGCGAGGACTACGCCCGGGCGCTGGCCGCCGAAGGGGCACGGGTCGTGGTCGCGGACATCAACGAGGAGCAGGGGCAGCGGGTCGCCAAGGAGCTGGGGGACTCCGCGCTCTTCGTGAAGGTCGACGTCGGAGACCCCGCCTCGGCCGACGCGCTGGCCGCCGCCACGGTCGCCGAGTTCGGCCGCATCGACTACCTGATCAACAACGCCGCGATCTACCACAGCATGCGGCGCGAGGGCCTGACCACCGTCGACCTCGACTATCTCAACCGCTTCATCCAGGTGAACCTGATGGGCGCCCTGTACGTCACCCGGGCCGCCGTCCCGCACATGGGCGAGGGCGGCGCGATCGTCAACCAGTCCTCCGCCGCCGCCTACATGGCCAGCGGCTACTACGGCCTGGCCAAGATCGGCATCAATCACCTCACCGCGTCCCTCGCCGCCGAACTCGGCGGCCGGGGCATCCGCGTCAACGGCATCGCCCCCGGCCCCACCGACACCGAGGCCACGGCGACCGTCGTACCGGTCGAGTTCCAGGAGCGGATGACCCAGGCCCTGGCCCTCAAACGGATGGGCACACCGGGCGACCTGACCCCCACCGTGCTGTTCCTGCTCTCCGACGACGCCGGCTGGCTCACCGGACAGACCATCAGCGTGGACGGCGGACAGGTGGTACGGCTGTGACCCGCCTTCTCATCAACGGCCAACTGGTCGACGCGGAGCGGACGTTCCCCTCCCTCAACCCCGCCACCGGCGAGGTCCACGGCCAAGCCCCCGACGCCACCACCGCCCAGGCCGAGGCTGCCGTAGCAGCCGCCCGCACCGCCTTCGACACCACCACCTGGTCCACCGACGTACAGCTGCGCATCCGCTGTCTCGACCAACTGCACCAGGCGCTCCTCGACCACGTCGAGGAGCTGCGCGAGCTGACCATCGCCGAGGTGGGCGCGCCCCGCATGCTCACCTACGGCCCCCAACTCGACGACCCCGTCAAGCTGGTGCGCTTCTACGCCGACCTGCTGCGCAAGTACCCGTTGACCGAGGAGCTGGGCGAGGTAGAGATCCGGGGCCAGCGTCACCGCCGTTGGGTGGAGAAGGAGGCCGCCGGGGTCGTCACCGCGATCATCGCCTACAACTACCCCAACCAACTGGCCCTCGCCAAGCTCGCCCCCGCCCTCGCGGCCGGCTGCACCGTCGTGCTCAAGGGCGCCCCGGACACCCCGCTGACCACCCTGTTCCTCGGGCAACTCATCGCCGAGCACACGGACTTCCCGCCCGGCGTGGTCAACGTCCTCACTTCCTCCGGCGCCGAGGTCGGCGAGGCGCTCACCACGCACCCCGACGTCGACATGATCACCTTCACCGGTTCCACCGCGACCGGCCGCCGCATCATGGAGGCCGCGAGCCGCACGGTGAAGAAGGTCTTCCTCGAACTCGGCGGCAAATCCGCCATGATCGTCCTCGACGACGCCGACTTCGCCACCGCCGCCATGTTCGCGGCCGGCACCATCTGCTCCCACTCCGGCCAGGGCTGCGCGCTCACCTCACGGCTGCTCGTGCCCAGGGAACACCACGACGAACTCGTCGAGAAGGTCGCGGCGGGCCTCGCCCGTATCCCACTCGGCGACCCCGTCGACCCCAAGACCTTCGCGGGCCCGCTCATCAGCGAACGCCAGCGCGACAAGGTCGACGGAATGGTGCGCAGGGCCGTCGCGGCAGGCGCGAACCTCGTCACCGGCGGCGAGAAGGTCGATCCCGGCTTCTTCTACAAGCCGACCCTGCTCAGCAACGTCGACCCGGACAGCGAGATCGCCCAGGACGAGGTCTTCGGACCCGTACTCGTCGTCATTCCGTACGACGACGATGACGACGCCGTGCGCATCGCCAACAACTCCGTCTTCGGCCTCTCCGGCGGTATCCAGAGCGCCGACGACGAGCGGGCCATTGCCCTCGCCCGCCGGATCCGCACCGGCACCTTCAGCATCAACGGCGGCAACTACTTCGCCGCGGACGTGCCGTTCGGCGGCTACAAGCAGTCCGGCATCGGCCGGGAGAGCGGTGTTCCCGGACTGGAGGAGTTCCTGGAGTACAAATCCTTCGCGGTCGTGGTCCGGTCATGAGGCCCCTCGAAGGCATCCGCGTCCTCGAAGTCGCCATGTACGGCTTCGTGCCCTCGGCGGGAGCCGTCCTCTCCGACTGGGGAGCGGACGTCATCAAGGTCGAGCACGCCGTTACCGGCGACCCGCAACGCGGTCTCCGCCAGACCGGCACGATGCGCGTCGAGGGCGACCCCAACCCCAACGTCGAGCACGCCAACCGCGGCAAGCGCAGCCTCGGACTCGACATCTCCAAGCCCGAGGGCAAGGAGGTGCTGTACGAACTGGCCCGGCACGCCGACGTGTTCCTGACCAGCTTCCTTCCCGGCCACCGGGACAGGTTCGGCATCGACGTCGACGACATCCGTACCGTCAACCCCCGCATCGTCTACGCCCGGGGCAGCGCCTTCGGGCCACGCGGACCGGAGGCGGTAAAGGGTGGCTACGACATGACGGCGTTCTGGGCCCGCGCCGGCACCGCCGCGAGCATCACCCCCGAAGGCACCGACGGCATCATCAACCCGCCGTCGCCCGCCTACGGCGACACCATCTCCGGCACCAACCTCGCCGGCGGCATCGCGGCCGCGCTCCTCAAACGCGAGCGCACCGGCGAACCCTCGGTCGTGGACGTCTCCCTGCTCGGCAGCGGCCTGTGGGCGATGGGCCACGCCACCGCGCTCTCCCTGCACCTCGGCAAGCCCTGGCTCCCGCCGCCCGTCGGCACCCACGGTTCCGTGGCGAACCCCCTGTCCGGGCTCTACGAGACCTCCGACGGCCACCATCTGGCGTTCGTCATGATGCAGCCCGGAAAGTTCTGGGCCGATGTGTGCCGGCACATCGACCGCCCCGAACTCGCCGACGACCCCCGCTTCGACACCGCCGAGCACCTCGTCGCGAACACGGCGGAGGCCGTCAAGATCCTCCGCGAGGTCCTCGCCACCCGCACCCTCGCGGAGTGGAGCCGGCGCTTCGCCACCCTGGCCGGGCCCTGGGCCCCCGTGCAGAACTCCCTGCAAGTGGGCGACGACCCGCAGATCAGGGCGAACGAGTACCTGCTCCCGGCAGGAGAGCTCGAACTGGTCTCCAGCCCCGTGCAGTTCGACGTACAGGCCCCGCACCTCGCACCCGCACCCGAGTTCGCTGCCCAGACCGAGGAGATCCTCCTCGAACTGGGCCTGGACTGGGACCGCATCATCGCGCTCAAGGCCGCCGGCGCGGTCACCTGATCACCCGACAGCGAGACTCACATTCTCAACGAGGAGAACCGATGAGACGCTTGCTCATCCCCGCGCTGGTCCTGGCCCTCGCGGCCGCGGCGGGATGTTCCGGCCGCACCAAATCCGCGGACACCACCAGCCCTTCGACCACCGGAGCCGCCGACACCGCGACGGCCGACTTCGGCACCCTGAAGTCCGTCTGCGGCAAGGGCACCGCCAAGACCGTCACCGGCCAGGGCGTCACCGCCACCGACATCAAGGTCGGCGTCTTCACCGACGTCGGGTTCACCAAGAACCCGGAGTTCGAGAACGCGGCGAAGGTCTTCAGTTCCTGGTGCAACGCCGCGGGTGGCATCAACGGCCGCAAGATCACGCCCGTGACGCACGACTCCCAGCTCATGCAGGTCAACCAGCAGATGATCGCGGCCTGCCGCACCGACTTCTTCGAGGTGGGCGGCGGCGCCGCCCTCGACGGCCTGGGCGTCAAGACCCGCCTCAAGTGCCTGCTCCCCGAGTTCCCGGCACAGGTCACCTCCGAACTCGGCGCGGACCTCCAGGTGATGAGCCAGGGCGCCTCCACCGGCTACTCGCCCTACGCCGGCTACTACTCCTGGCTGCTCAAGGAGGCGTACCCGTCGTCGGCGAGCGGTGTCGGCATCATCACCGGAGACGTGCCCGTCACCAAGGCCCTCGCCGCGCAGGACAAGGAAGTCCTCACCGCGATGGGCGGCAAGGTCACCTACTCCGACCTCTACCCCGCCCAGGGCGTCTCCGACTGGACGCCGTACGCCCAGTCCATCAAGACGAAGAAGGTCAAGGGACTCGTCTTCCTGGGGGACTTCACCCAACTGGCGAAGCTGGAGCAGGCGCTCACCAACATCGACTACAAGCTCGACTGGATCGACGCCAACAACAACGCCTACGGTCCCGCGTTCCTCAAGCTTGCCGACACCGCGCTGAGCGCCCAGACCAACTTCGCCTCCATCGACGGCACTTACCCCCTGGAGAAGGCCGACGACAACCCGGCCACCAAGGAAATGGTCGCCCTGTTCAAGAAGTACGCGCCCGACGCGCAGATCACCCTGCCCGCCGTGCACGCCTTCTCCAGTTGGCTGCTGTTCGCCACCGCCGCCCGTGACTGCGCCGAACTGACCCGCAGTTGTGTCCTGGCGAACGCCAAGAAGCAGACCGAGTGGACCGGGGGAGGGCTCCAGGCCCCGGTGAACCTGTCCTCGCCCGACGAGCCCGTGAAGTGCTTCAACGTCGAGAAGGCCACCACCAGCGGCTGGGTGCCTGCGGACTTCAAGCCCACCGAAGGCGCCTACCGCTGTGACGCGCCCGTCTACAAGTTCACGGGCAACTACGGCAAGCCGGTCACGCTCGCTGACGTCGGCAAGTCGCTGTCCGACCTCAAGTAGGCACACCTCGCCCCCCGTTCACCGCGGCAGGAAGGAAGGACCGTGAAGGTACGAGTCGACCCCGAGCGCTGCCAGGGCCACACGCTCTGCGCGATGCACGCTCCGGACAGCTTCGAACTCAGCGAGATCGACGGACACTCCTCGGTCATCGACGAGGACGTCCCCGCCGACCAGGAGACGGCCGTGCGTGAAGCGGTCCTGTCCTGCCCGGAACGGGCCATCTCCCTCATCTCCTGACCCCACCTCAGCCACCGAGCGGGAGAGGACTCCGCATGACCACGGACGACGCGGCCGTCGACGACGACGGCGGCCGCAAGCACCACCTGGTGCACTTCGACCGGCACACCCCCGACTACCGCGACCGGTTCGAGGAGATCACCCACGAGTTGCACGGCCGGTGCCCGATCGCCTGGACGGAGGCCCACGGCGGCCACTGGGTGGCCAGCGGCAACCGTGAGGTGTTCGAACTCGCGAGGTCCGCCGAGTTCCTCTCCAACGACCACGACGTGAAGAACGAGCGGCGCGGCTACAAGGGCATCTCCATCCCCCCGCCGCCCCGCGCCCGCGAAGCCCGGGGCGGCTTCCTGGAGATGGACCCGCCGGAGCAGCGGCACTACCGGCAGACCCTCAACCCCTATCTGTCACCGGCGGCCATCCAGCGCTGGATCCCGTTCGTCGACGAGGTCGTCCGCGCCAGCATCGACGAGAAGATCGAGACCGGGCGCATCGACTTCGTCGACGACCTCGCCAACATCGTCCCGGCCGTGCTCACCCTGGCGATGATGGGCATCCCCCTGGCGCACTGGACCATCTACAACGAACCTGCCCACGCCTCCGTCTACACACCCCCCAACTCACCGGACATGCAACGGGTGTTGGACCTGAGCCGCAAGATGGGCATCGACCTCATGGCCCAGCTCGCGGAGATCCGCAAGAATCCCCGCCCAGGCCTGGTGGACGCACTGGTCCGCGCCGACATCAACGGCCGCAACCCGGACGACGGCGAACTCCTCGGCGTGTGCGCCCTGTTGATCGGCGGCGGCTTCGACACCACCACCGCCCTCACCGCCCACTCCCTCGAATGGCTCTCCCAACACCCCCGGGAACGCGAGCGGTTGAGCCGCGAGCGGAAGACCCTCCTGGACTCAGCGACCGAGGAGTTCCTGCGCTTCTACACCCCGGCACCCGGAGACGGCCGTACCATCACCGCCGACTGCGAGATCGCCGGCACCGAGTTCAAGGAGGGCGAACGCCTCTGGCTCTCCTGGGCGATGGCCAACCGGGACCCCTCGGTCTTCCCCGACCCGGACACGATCGACATGGAACGCAAGGGCAACCGGCACAGCAGCTTCGGCCTCGGCATCCACCGCTGCATCGGCTCCAACGTGGCCCGCACCGTGTTCAAACGGATGGTGACGGCCGTACTGGACCGCATGCCCGACTACCACTGCGACCCCGAAGGCGCCGTGCACTACGAGACCATCGGCGTCATCCAGGGCATGCGCCACCTCCCGGCGACCTTCACCCCCGGCGAGCGGCTCGGCGCCGGGCTCGACGAGACCCTCGCCGAACTCCAGAAGGTCTGCGACGAACAACGCCTCGCCGAACCGGTCACCATCCGCAAGTCAAAGGCACGGATCGACACATGACAGAGCATCAGCGTCCCGGTCCGGTGGTCACGGAGGAGAACGAGTTCTTCTGGACCTCCGGCGCGGACGGCCGGCTGCGGCTGGCGGAGTGCGGGTCCTGCGCGGCCCTCATCCACCCGCCGCAGCCGGTCTGCCGGTACTGCCACGGGCACGACATCGGTGTCCGGGCCGTCTCCGGCTTCGCGACCCTGATCGGCTTCACCGTCAACCACCGCTTCGCCCTGCCCGGCCTGCCCGCACCGTATGTGGTGGCGCAGGTCGCGGTGGAGGAGGACCCCCGGGTCCGGCTCACCACCAACGCCGTCCAATGCGAGCCTGACGAGCTGGAGTTGGGCCTGCGGATGGAGGTCGTCTTCGAACAGGTCGAGGACGCCTGGCTGCCCCTGTTCCGCCCGGCCCCCGACCAGCCGCCCGCCCGCCCGCTGCCGCTCGGTGAGGAGGAGACCCTCCAACTGGCCCGTCGCGTACGGCCGATGGTGACCACGGAGAAGTTCGAGGACAAGGTCGCGATCACCGGCGTAGGCGCTTCCGAACTGGGGCGCCGCCTGCTGGTCCCTCCCGTGTCCCTGACCGTCCAGGCCTGCGAGCGCGCGATCGCCGACGCCGGACTCACCGCCGCCGACATCGACGGCCTCGCGACCTACCCCGGCCCCACCCCGCACGGCGGCTTCAGCGAGGGCGGAGTGACCGCCCTGGAGTCGGCCCTCGGTCTCGAACCCACCTGGTACAACGGCGGCGGAGAGACCTTCGGCCCCGGCGGCTCACTGGTCTCCGCGATGCTCGCCGTCGCCGGTGGCCTCGCCCGACATGTGCTGTGCTTCCGTACGGTGTGGGAGGCGTCGTACGGCGAACTCGTACGGCGCGGACGCGTCGCAGTGGATCAGCCGCGCCAACTGGACGGCTGGATCAAGCCGTTCGGCGGTGTCTCGGCGGCGCACACCCTCGCGCAGAACGCCCAGCGCCACTTCCACCGCTACGGCACCACCCGCGAGACCCTCGGCTGGATCGCCCTCAACCAGCGGGCCAACGCGGCGCTCAACCCCACCGCGATCTACCGCGAGCCGCTCACCATGGACGACTACCTGAGCGCCCGCCCCATCACCACACCCTTCGGCCTCTACGACTGCGACGTACCCTGCGACGGCGCGGTCGCGGTGATCGTGTCGGCCGTGGACACCGCCCGGGACCTGGCCCAGCCGCCCGTCTTCGTCGAAGCCGTCGGCACCCAGCTCCTGGAACGCCTCGAATGGGACCAGAGCACCCTCACTCACGAACCCCAAGTCCTGGGCCAGTCCGCCCACTTGTGGTCACGTACCACCCTGCGCCCGCAGGACGTCGACATCGCCGAACTCTACGACGGCTTCACCTTCAACTGCCTGTCCTGGCTGGAGGGGCTGGGATTCTGCGGCATCGGCGAGGCCAAGGACTTCCTGGACGGCGGCAAGAACATCGCCCGCGACGGCATCCTGCCTCTGAACACCCACGGCGGACAGCTCTCCCACGGCCGCACCCACGGCATGGGGCTGGTCGAGGAGGCGATCGTCCAACTGCGCGGTGCGGCCGGGGCACGGCAGGTGCCGGGCGCGCGGATCGCGGCGGTCAGCACCGGCGGCCTCGCTCCGAGCGGTGTGCTCCTCCTTCGGGCGGACGGATGAACTCCCGTACCACGAACGTCGTTTCGCATGTCGTCGACGTCGACGGCGTCCCCGTGTCGGCGCTGCTGTGCGAGGCCCGCGACCCGCGCGCGGTCGTCGTCGCGCTGCACGGGGGAGCGGTGACATCGAGCTACTTCGACTACCCGGACCAGCCCCGGCTGTCCCTCCTGCGCACCGCCGCGGCACTCGACTTCACCGTCGTCGCCATCGACCGTCCCGGATACGGAAGTTCGGCTCCGCACGCCGAGAGCATGGCTTCCCCCACACGGCGCGTCGACCTCGCCTACGGAGCCGTCGACCGACTGCTCGCCGCCCGTCCGCGCGGGGCGGGGCTGTTCCTGTGGGCGCACTCGATCGGCTGCGACCTGGGCGTCCGCATGGCGGGCGACGAACGACGGAACGACCTTCTCGGCCTGGAGATCGCTGGTACCGGCCGCCACCACGCCCCCGGGGCCGTCGAGATCCTCGACTTCAGACGGCGCGACCCCGCCGTGCCGAGACGGCCCGGACCCGGCCTGCGCGACCTGCTGTGGGAACCCTCGCGCCTGTATCCGGACGACGTCATCGGGGCCGCCCGCATCCAGTCCCCGGGCCCGCGCTACGAGTCCACCGTGGCCCGCCGCTGGCCGCTGGCGTTCGCCGAACTCGCCGCCCGGGTAAGGACTCCCGTCCACTACACGCTCGGCGACCACGAACGCGTATGGAGTTCCGGTCCCGAGGCCCTGGCCGACATCGCGAGCCTGTTCACCGCCTCCCCGCGGGTCGTCACCGACGAACAGGCCGACGGCGGCCACAACTTGAGCATCGGGCGCACCGCGACCGGGTACCACCTGAAGATCCTCTCGTTCGTGGAGGAGTGCGTTCTCGGATACGAGAACGACGGGATCGACCATCTGCCACGGAGGGCCGGATGACTGACGCCGACATCGCGGTACTGCTGCTCGTACGCGTGGTCGTAGGACTGATCATGATCATGCACGGGCTCAACCACTGGCGCGGCGGCGGCCGTATCGAGGGCACCGCCCGCTGGTTCACCGGACTCGGCCTCAGGCAGGGTGTGCTGCAGGCCTGGATGAGCGTGCTCACCGAGGTCGCCGCGGGCGTCCTGCTGATTCTCGGTCTCCTCACCCCGCTGGCCTGCGCGGCCGTGATCTCGGTGATGCTGGTCGCGGGCCTGCTCGCCCATCGGCCCAACGGCTTCTTCGTCTTCAAGGACGGCTACGAGTACGTCCTCACCCTGGCCGTCGTCGCCCTGGCGCTGGCGG
This sequence comes from Streptomyces sp. NPDC005492, assembly GCF_040605995.1. NCBI lineage: Bacteria > Bacillati > Actinomycetota > Actinomycetes > Kitasatosporales > Streptomycetaceae > Streptomyces > Streptomyces sp. NPDC005492. Next base: position 103,319 of record NZ_JBEXDX010000015.1, on the reverse strand, counting down.
TACTGGGCCCCGGCCGCTGGTCCGTCGACCACGCGGCCGGCATCGACGTGACCGGCTGGACCGGCGGAGCCGTCGCGCTCGGCGTGGCCGTGGCGGCGACCGCGGGACTCCTGGGCACGTTCTGGCGACCGGAACCGAAGACCGAGGCCACGCCAAGCACGGATGCCGAGGCCGTGCCCGCTCCGGAGTCGGTCGACCAGGAGGCCCGCTGATGCGCGTCGGATTCATCGGGCTGGGCAGCCAGGGCGCGCCCATGGCGCGCCGGATCGTCGAGGCCGGCTTCGCCACGACCCTCTGGGCACGCCGCCCGGCCACGCTCGCCGCGTTCACGGACACACCTGCGCGGCAGGCCGCGTCTCCCGCCGAACTGGCCGCTGCCAGCGACCTGGTGTGCGTCTGTGTCGTCGACGACGCCGATGTCGAACAGGTCGTCACCGGCGAACAGGGCGTACTGACCGGCCTGCGCCGGGGCGGCGTGATCGCCGTACACAGCACGGTCCATCCCGACACCTGCCGACGGCTCGCCGAACGGGCCGAGGCGCACGGCGTCTCCGTGGTCGACGCACCCGTGAGCGGCGGCGGACAGGCGGCCGCCGAGGGCCGGCTGCTGGTGATGGCGGGCGGCGAGTCCGGCACGGTCGCCTACTGCCGCAAGGTGTTCGAGGCCTTCGGCGATCCGGTCGTGCACATGGGCCCGCTCGGCTCGGGACAGATCGCCAAGCTCCTCAACAACCTCCTGTTCACCGCGAACCTGGCGACCGCCGCCGACACACTGGCCCTCGCGCCGGAGTTCGGCATCGACCGGGGCGCCCTCGCCGAGGTCGTCCTGCACGGCAGCGGAGCGAGCTTCGCGCTGGACCGGGTGAAGGAGGGCGGCGGCACCCTCGACCGCCTCGCGGAGCGCGCCGGACCACTCCTCCGCAAGGACGTGAAGCTGCTGGCGGGCCTCGCCGACACGGCGGGCGTGCCGACCGGCTCGGTACTGGCGGCGGCCGACGCGGCCCTCGACCACATGGGACAAGGACGCCTCACGGCGAACGCGACTCCCGCTCCACGAAAGTGAAAACGGCCTTCTTGTGACCGGAGAAGATTGATATCGTCGCTCGTCGTCAGACTGGTGACGGAAGGGAACCGTGCACACCGTGAAGGACTTCGAGGCGATCGACTTCTTCCAGGACGACGAGGTCGTCGCGGACCCCTATCCCTACCTGGAGGCCTTGCGCGGCAAGTGCCCGGTGCTGCGCGAGAGCCACCACGACGTGACGATGGTGACGGGGTACGACGAGGCGATCCAGGTCCTCAACGACTCCGACACCTTCTCGTCCTGCCTCTCGGTGACCGGCCCCTTCCCCGGGTTCCCCGTCCCGCTCGAAGGCGACGACGTGAGCGCGCTGATCGAGCAGTACCGCGACCAGCTCCCGATGAGCGACCAACTGCCGACGCTCGACCCACCGATGCACACCGATCACCGCGGACTGCTGATGCGGCTGATCACCCCGCGCCGCCTCAAGGAGAACGAGGCGTCGATGTGGCACCTCGCCGACGCCCAGCTCGACGCGTATCTCGCGGCCGGCGAGGGCGACTTCATCAGCGGGTTCGCCGGCCCCTTCACCCTGCGGGTCATCGCCGACCTGCTCGGCGTGCCCGACGAGGACCGCAACTCGTTCGTCGAGGGCCTCGAACACCGGCCGCAGGCCGGCATCGGGAGCACCGACGGCGAGGTGTCGTACTCACCGCTGGAGTACCTGTACGGGCAGTTCTCGGCCTATGTCGAGGAGCGCCGACGCGAACCCCGCGAGGACGTGATCACGGGCCTGGCCACCGCGAAGTTCGCCGACGGCTCGACCCCCGACGTCGCCGATGTCGCGCGCGTCGCCACCAACCTGTTCGCGGCCGGCCAGGAGACCACCGTCCGGCTGCTGAGCAACGCCCTCAAGCTGATCGCCGAAGACCCCGATCTGCAGCGGCTGTTGCGCACCGAGCGCGAGCGCATACCGAACTTCATCGAGGAGACGCTGCGCACCGAGAGCCCGATCAAGGGCGACTTCCGGCTCTCCCGCGTCCCGTCCACGGTCGGCGGCGTCGACCTCCCCGCCGGCACCACCCTCATGGTCCTCAACGGCGCCGCCAACCGCGACCCGCGCCACTTCGAGGACCCGGAGACCTTCGACCCGGCCCGCGCCAACGCCCGCCACCACCTCGCCTTCGGCCGCGGCCCGCACACCTGCCCCGGCGCCCCGCTCGCCCGCGCCGAGGCCCGCGTCGGCATCGAACGCATCCTCGACCGGACGACCGACATCAGGATCTCGGAGCGCGTGCACGGCCCCGCCGACGCGCGGAACTACCGCTACCTGCCGACGTACATCCTGCGCGGACTCACCCATCTGAACCTGGAGTTCACGCTCGCCGAGGAGTCCGCGCGATGAAAGCCTCCGTAGACCCGGACCGCTGCCGGGGCCACGGAATCTGTTGGTCGATCTGCCCCGAGGTGTTCGACCTGACAGACGACGGATACGCCGAAGTCCTGCTGCCCGAAGTCCCCGCGGAGCATCAGGAGGCGGTCCGTGAAGCTCAGGGCAGTTGCCCGGAGCGTGCGATCACAGTGAGTTAGAGGAGAACGAGTACATGCCCAAGGGCTACGTGATTGTGACCGAGGTCATCAAGGACCCGGCCGGGATGGCCGCCTACGGTCAGGCAGCGGGGGCGTCGATCGTCCAGGCCGGCGCGTCCATCCTCGCGGTCGACGGACGGCCGGAGGTTCTTGAGGGCGAGTGGCACGGGGACCAGACCGTCATTCTCGAATTTGAATCCGTGGAAGCGGCGAGGGCCTGGTACGAGTCGGAGGAGTACGGGCGGGCGAAGCCCCTGCGGCAGGCCGCGGCCGAATCGCGCGTCGCGATCGTCGCCGGCTTCGAGATGCCGTCGCAGGGGGAGTGACATGGAACTGTCCTGCGGCCTGCCACCTGGCCCCGACTTCGCCGAACTCGTCGTACTCGCCGAGGAGTTGGGCTACTCACGGGCATGGATCTACGAGTCGGCCCCGCTGTGGGAGGACCCCTTCGTCCACCTCGCGCTGGCCGCCCGGGAGACATCCCGCATCGGCCTGAGTTCGGCCGTCCTCGTGCCGGACCAGCGCTCGGTGATGGCGATGGCATCCGGGATCGCGACGATCGCCCGCCTCTCCGAGGGGCGTTTCCGCGCCTGCTTCGGTACGGGCTTCACCGCGCGCCTGGCCATCGGCCAACGCCCCATGAAACTCACGGCACTTGCCGAGTACGTCACGGCACTGCGCGGCCTGCTGGCCGGGGAGACCGTGACCGTGGACGGCAGCCCGGTCCGCATGCTGCACGCGAGTGACCGCGCAGCACCCCGCCCGCTCGAAGTCCCCCTGTGGCTCAGCGTGTTCGGACCCCGGGGAGCCGAGCTGGCCGGAGAGGTCGCCGACGGCATCATCGGCCCCGTCCACCCCACGCTGCCGTCCGCGATGATCGTGTCCGGCACCGTGCTCGACTCCGGCGAGGAACCGGGATCGGACCGGGTGCGCGAGGCCATCGGCCCGTGGCGGGTCATCCCCTGGCACGAGGCCTACGCCTCACGCGGCGCCGAGGCGGTCGACGCGCTGCCCGGCGGCGAGGCCTGGCGCAAGACCCTCGAATCACTCGCCCCCGAGGGCGAACGCCATCTCCTGGCCTTCGAGAGCCATGTCACCGGGCTCACCGACCGGGACCAGGAACTCCTCCCGCACATCGACCTCACCAGTCTGGTGGCGGACGCGCCGGGCATCGGAGCGCAGTTGGCCGCGCTCGACGCGGCCGGATTCCAGGAGATCGTCTACACACCGTCCGGGCCCGACGTGGCACGCGAACTGCGCGCCTTCGCCGACGCACACCGGCGGACGGCAGGTTAGAGACACCTCCCCCCGGATGGCCGGAAGGGTCGCCACACCGCCACGGCAACCGTAAGGTCACGACCGTGTTGCCGAGGTGGAAGGGGTGCTCCATGACGACGACCCGACACGAGGAGATCCTTGTGGCCGCGCTCGCGGTGTTCGCCGAGCGCGGCTACAAGAAGGCATCCATCGACGCCGTGGCCGAGCGCGCCGGCCTGACCCGCCAGGGCGTCCTGCACTACTTCCCGAGCAAGAAGCGACTGCTCCTCGCCCTCGTCCAGCTCCGCGAGGACCTCGCCCGCGAACACCTTGCCGCCCTCCACGCGGACGCCGGCAAGGACCTGCCCGGACTGCTCGCCGAGGTCATCACCTACGACCACAGGAACCCCGGTCTCGCGCAGATCCACAGCGTGCTCGTCGCCGAGGGCGTCACCGGCGGCGACGAGGTGCAGCGGTTCTGCCACGACTACTACCGGGCGATCCAGGACCACACCATCGAGCACCTCACCGGCCTCTACGGCGACCGACTGCCCAGCGGCCTGACTCCCCGGGCCGCCGCCACGGCCGTGGTCGCCATGCTGGACGGGGTCCAGCAGCAGTGGATGCTCGACGAGGAACAGACCGACTACCCCGAGATCATCCGCGAGGTGATGGGCGTGCTGCTCGGGCCCATGCCTGTATGAAATCGGCCATGGCCGTGACGCTCTCGGGATGCAGACTCACCGCGTCCGGCCGTACCCGGAGATCCACCGTGACCCCGGAACGGGCCGCGCGGGCGGCGAACGACAGGGAGTCGTCCAGCAGCGGATCGGTCCCCGCCACCAGGAGCTGGATCGGCGGCAGCCCGTGCAGGTTGGCGTGCAGCGGGCTCAACAGCGGGTTGGTGCGGTCGGCGCCGGCCGCGAACCGGGCCGCGTGCAGCCGGAGTTCGTCGAAGTCGAAGCCGGGATCGGCGGCCGCGTTGAGCAGCAGACTCGGCGCGTCCAGCGTCAGATCGAGCAACGCCGAACTCAGCACCGCGCACTCCGGCTCCCGCGCTCCCATGTCCCGCAGCCGCACCAGCAGCGAGGCCGCGAGCCCCGCACCCAGCCGCTCGCCCGCCAGTGCGACCGGACCACGGGCCTGGCACGAGCTGTACACGGCATGCACGTCGTCGAGCGCCCCGGGGAACGACGACCGGTAGCGCGGGCACACCACGACCGCCCCCGTGCGCAGCGCGAGCCGCTCGGCCAGGTCCACCGCCGACTCCGGCGAACCCGACAACTGCCGGTCCCCGTGCAGATACAGCACCACCAGATCGGTCGGATCCGGCGGCCGGACGATCGGCCCGACCGGGCTCGACTCGACCCGCACCCGACCGTCGCCGGCCGCCGGACGGTCCGTATGCGCGCGTACGTCGCTCAGGTCGGCGCCCGCTCCGGTCGCCCCAACTCGTGTGTCACCCACGGGACATCACCCTCTCCGCTGCCTGCCAGTGCTCGTCGGACACCCAGAGCCGGGCGAAGGCACGCGCGGCCTCCTCCTCCGGGACGGCTCCGCTCATCACCCGTTTGATCTCCCGTGCCGGATGGGTGGCCAGCGATCTGGCCAGGGTGCGCCAGCCCTCGGCGAACTCGGCGCGCGGCAGCACCAGATCGAGCAGTCCGACGCGGTGCGCCTCGGCAGCGTCGAGCACCGTCCCGGCACCGGCGAGCATCAACGCCCTTCCCCCGCCGAGCAGTTGGGCGAGCCGCTCGGCGCCGCCCCAGGCGGGCATGATGGCCAGGGCCACCTGGTTGAAGCCGATCCTGATGTCGTCGGCGGCGACCCGGATGTCGGCGGCCACCGCGACCTCGGCGCCACCGCCGAACGCGTGTCCGTTCAACGCGGCGATCACCGGCCCGGGGAAGCCCGCGATGCGATCGCAGATCCCCCTCATCCGCAGGGCCATGGCCATCGCGTCCTCCTCGGTCCGGATCGCGCTCAACTGCTTGAGGTCCCCGCCCGAGACGAACGCCCGGTCGCCGGCGCCCGTGATGACCAGGGCCTTGGCGCCCGCGGCCGCGTCGAGCACCTTGTCGAGTTCGTCCATCGTCGTGGGGGCGATGGCGTTGCGGGCCTGCGGGCGGTCGATGGTGACGACCGCCAGGCCCTCGTCGAGTTCGAGATCTACGTCCATGGCCTCAGTCCTCGTAGACGACAGTGACGTGCGGTGCGGTCGGCTCGCCCTGGCAGGTCAGGACCCAGCCCTCGGCGATCTCGTCCTCGTCGAGCGCGTTGTTGACGCGCATCTTGGCCTCGCCTTCGGTGACTTGGGCGATACAGGTGGCGCAGTTGCCCGCCTCGCAGGAGAACGGCGGGGCCAGACCTGCCCGACGCGCGCTCTCCAGAAACGTCTCGCCGGAGCGCTGCGCGAGCGTGTGCCGCTTGCCGGAGAGCACGAGCGTGAGCGTGCCGTCCTGTTCGGGGGCCTCTTCGGGTGCGGGCGGGGGATCGGTGGTCTGCGCGAACCGCTCGACGAAGATCTGCTCCGGGAGGACTCCACGGTCGAGAAGCGCGTTCTCCACCAACTCCATGAAGGGCGCGGGTCCGCAGAGGTAGAAGTCCGCGTCCGTGTCGCCGCCCACGAACTCCCGCACCGATTCCCCGGTGACGAACCCCTGCAAGTCGTCCAGGTGGTGCCGGATCTCGAAGCGGTCCGGATACCGCTCGGCCAACTCGCCGAGCGCCGCCGCGAAGATGACGGCGGCCGCGTCCCGGTCGGCGGCCAGGACCCGCACCCGGCGTCTGGTGCCGGCCAGCGCGGACTTCGCGAGCGAGAGGATCGGTGTGATCCCGCTGCCACCGCAGAACGCCACCACCGGAACACCGATGTCACCGCCCGCCTCGCCGCCTTCCCGGAGGCAGAACACTCCTGCGGGCAGCGTTGTCTCGACGACATCGCCGGGCGCGAGATGGTCGTGCATCCAGTTGGACACCAGACCGCCCGAAACCCGCTTCACCGTCGTCATCACCTCGGTGTCCGTCTCCGGCGCACTGGACATCGAGTAGCTGCGCAGCGTGCCGCAGGCCTTGATCGTCACGAACTGGCCCGCCCGGTAAGGGAAGGGCGCGTCGAGTACGTACGTCCGTGTGTCGGGCGTCTCCTGGATGATCCGTGTGATCCGCACCGGGTGGAACCCGTGGTCTCGTCCCATGTATGGAATTTACCTTCTCGCTCTGAGAGAGTGCAATTCTCAATGACGAGAGGAAGTTCCTGTCGTGCGAACGATCCCCGCTGAACTGGTCAACCGCTATGAGGCGGAAGGCTGGTGGACCAGGGAGACGATCGGTGACCTGCTGGCGCGGGGACTGACGGCGGCCCCGGAAGCCGCGTTCCGCGTGCACTCGGCGGTCCGGCCCTGGGAAGGCACCTTCGCCGAGGTCGAGCTGACGGCCCGTCGACTCGCGGCCGGCCTGCGCGAGAGGGGCGTCGGCCCCGGTGACGTCGTGGCGCTCCAACTGCCCAACTGGATGGAGGCCGCCGCGGCCTTCTGGGCGTCGGCGTTCCTCGGTGCGGTCGTGGTGCCAATCGTCCACTTCTACGGACGCAAGGAAGTCGGCTACATCCTGGACACGGTCGAACCCAAGGTCTTCGTCACCGCCGAACGCTTCGGACACCTGCGCCACGACCCCGAGTTGAGCGCGAAGATCCCCGTGGTCGGCGTCGTGGGCCGGGACTTCGGCGACCTGCTCGCCGACGAACCACTGCCCGGCGTCCTCCCGACGGACCCCTCCGGACCCGCGCTGATCGCCTTCACCTCCGGAACGACCCGCGATCCCAAGGGAGTTGTGCACAGCCACCGCACCCTGGGCTTCGAGACCCGTCAACTGGCCGGCCGCTACCCGCCCGACCGGGGCCACCAGCTCACCTCCGCGCCCGTCGGCCACTTCATCGGCATGGTGAACGCCTTCCTGATCCCCGTGCTCGACGGCAGCCCCGTGAACCTCGCCGACACCTGGGACCCGGGCCTCGCCCTGGAGTTGATGGCCCGCGACGGCCTCACCGTCGGAGGCGGCGCCGCCTACTACATGACGAGCCTGCTCGACCACCCCGACTTCACGCCCGCCCACCTGACCCGCATGAAGTACGCGGGCCTCGGCGGCGCGGCCGTCCCGAACACGGTGACCAGACGGCTCGCGGACCTCGGCATCACCGTCTTCCGCGCCTACGGCAGCACCGAGCACCCCTCGATCACCGCCTCGGCCCACACCGCGCCCGAGGGCAAACGGCTCTACACCGACGGAGACGCGCTGACCGGAGTGGAGATCCGGCTGGCCGATGACGGCGAGATCCTCAGCCGCGGCCCGGACCTGTGCCTCGGCTACACCGACCCGGCCCTCACCGAGCGCGCCTTCGACGCGGACGGCTGGTATCACACGGGCGACATCGGTGAACTCGACGAGGACGGCTACCTCACCATCACCGACCGCAAGGCAGACATCATCATCCGAGGCGGCGAGAACATCGGCGCGCTGGAGGTGGAGGAGGTGCTCCTCGCCCTGCCGGCCGTCGCCGAGGCCGCGGTGGTGGCGGCGCCGGACGCCCGCCTCGGCGAACACGCGGCAGCCGTCGTACGACTGCGGACGGGCCGGGCCGAGCCCACCCTCGACGAACTCCGCGCCCACTTCGCCTCGGTGGGCCTCGCCCGGCAGAAGTGGCCGGAAGAACTGCATGTCGTCGACGACTTCCCGCGCACCGCCAGCGGCAAGGTTCAGAAGTTCGTTCTCCGTAGGGATATTGCAGCCCATCAAGAGTGAGAATAGGATTCTCGTAATCTGCGAAGGAGGATCTCATGCCATCGCGCGTGCCGCCGTATCCACTGTTCGACGCGGACAACCACCTGTACGAGACCGAGGACGCACTCACCCGCCATCTGCCCAAGCAGTACGCGAGTGCCATCCAGTACGTGCAGGTGAAGGGCCGTACGAAGATCGCCATCCGCGGTCAGATCAGCGACTACATCCCCAACCCCACCTTCGAGGTCGTGGCCCGGCCCGGCGCGTGGGAGGACTACTTCCGCGAGGGCAACCCGGAGGGCAAGTCCCACCGGGAGCTGTTCGGTGAGCCGATGCGGTCGATCCCCGCGTTCCGCGAGCCCGGGCCCCGCCTGGAACTCATGGACGACCTGGGCATCCAGCAGACCCTGATGTTCCCGACCCTCGCCAGCCTGGTCGAGGAACGGATGCGGGACGACCCGGAGTTGATCCATGTCGTCGTCCACGCCCTCAACCAGTGGCTGCACGAGACCTGGCAGTTCAACTACAAGAACCGCATTTTCACCACCCCGGTGATCAGCCTGCCGATCCTGGACAAGGCGATCGCCGAACTGGAGTGGTGCCTTGAGCGGGGAGCGCGGGCGATTCTCGTCCGGCCCGCGCCCGTCCCCGGTTTCGGCGGCTCGCGGTCCTTCGCGCTGCCGGAGTTCGACCCGTTCTGGAAGCGAGTCGAGGAGGCGGGCGTGCTGGTGGCCATGCACTCCTCCGACAGCGGCTACTCCCGCTACTCCAGCGACTGGGAGGGCAAGAGCCAGGAGATGACGCCGTTCCAGGCGCAGGTCTTCCGGATGATGTCCGAGTGGCGCCCGGTCACCGACGCGGTCGCGTCCTGGGTCTGCCACGGAGCCCTGTTCCGCTTCCCGGAACTCAAGGTCTCGGTCATCGAGAACGGCTCCTCCTGGCTGCTGCCCCTGCTCGACCAACTGGGCAGCACCTACAAGAAGCAGCCGAAGGGTTTCCTGGGCGACCCGGTCGAGGAGGTCAGGAAGCGGATCCACATCAGCCCGTTCTGGGAGGAGGACATGGCCGCGCTCTCCGAGGTCGTCGGTGTCGAGCGCGTCCTGTTCGGATCCGACTACCCGCACCCCGAGGGACTGGCCGACCCGGTCTCCTACATCGACGCGATCCAGGGCATGACCCAGGCCGACCAGGCCATGATCATGGGCGGCAACCTCGCCCGGCTGATCGGCGTATGACCTGGGAGAGCATCCCGCGGATGGTGCTGAGTGCGGCCGACCGCTTCGGTGACGCCGAAGCCGTGGTGGACGGCCCGCTCCGCCTCACGTTCACCGAGCTGGTCGAGCGGGTGCGCGTGGCCGCGGGAGCGTTCGCGTCGGCCGGGGTGGAGCAGGGCGACCGGGTCGCGATCTGGGCGCCGAACTCCGCCGAGTGGATCGTCGCCGCCTTCGGTCTCATGACCGCGGGCGGTGTGGTGGTGCCGGTGAACACCCGCTTCAAGGCGGACGAGGCGCACGACATCATCGTCCGCAGCGGGGCGAAGGCCGTTCTCGTCCAGGAGGGCTTCCTCGGTCTGGACTTCGAGGCGCCGCCCGGGGTGCCGGTCATCGACCTCAAGTCCGGCTTCCTGGCGAGCGGTTCGCCCTTCGAGCGCACGGTGACCGGCGACCAGGTCAGCGACATCGTCTTCACCTCCGGCACCACCGGCCGGCCCAAGGGCGTGCTGATGACCCACGCCCAGACCCTCCGGCTGTACACGGAGTGGTGCGACCTGGCCGGGGTGAGGGAGGGCGACCGCTATCTGATCGTCAACCCGTTCTTCCACATCTTCGGCTTCAAGGCGGGCCTGGTCGCGTCGCTGATCCGCGGCATGACCATCCTCCCCGTGCCCGTCTTCGACGTGGACCACGTCCTCGACCTGGTCGAGCGCGAGAAGGTGACGGTCCTGCCGGGACCGCCCACCCTCTACCACTCACTGCTCACCGACCGCGGCTCAAGAGACCTGTCCTCACTACGAGTCGCGGTCACCGGAGCCGCCGACATCCCGGTCGAACTGATCCGCCGGGTGATGACCGAACTGCCCTTCACCTCGATCATGACGGGCTACGGCCTGACCGAGGCGGGCACCGCCACCGCCACCCGTCCCGGCGACTCCTTCGAGGACATCGCCACCACCGTCGGCACCCCCTGCGACGGCGTCGAGGTCCGCATCGCCGACGACGGCGAAGTCCTCGTCCGCGGCTACAGCGTGATGCGCGGCTACTTCAACGACCCCGACGCCACCGCTGAGGCCATCGACCAGGACGGCTGGCTGCGCACCGGAGACCTCGGCACGCTCGACGAGCGCGGCTATCTGCGGATCGTCGGACGCAAGAAGGACATGTTCATCGTCGGCGGCTTCAACGCCTACCCGGCCGAGATCGAGGGCTACCTGATGGAACACCCGGCGGTCGCCCAGGCCGCCGTGATCGGCGTCCCCGACGAACGCATGGGACAGGTCGGCAAAGCCTTCGTCGTACGCCAAAAGGCGCTGCCCGGGGACGAGTTGACCGCCGACGAGCTGATCGAGTGGAGCCGGCGCCGGATGGCCGGGTTCAAGGTGCCCCGGACCGTGGAGTTCCTGACGGAACTGCCGCTGAACGCCACCGGAAAGGTGATGAAGGACCTCCTGCGATGACGCCTCCCACACCGCCCCAGGGCGACGATCTCACCCGGACCGCGTCCGGCCTGCCCCTCAAACCGGTCTACGGCCCCGACGACGTCAAGGCTGAACCACCAGCGCCCGGCAACTTCCCCTTCACACGCGGCAATTACGCAACTGGCTACCGGGGACGCCTCTGGACGCTGCGGCAGTACTCCGGCTTCGGCACCGCAGAGTCGTCCAACCGCCGCTACCACTACCTCCTCCAACAGGGCGGCACCGGACTCTCGGTGGCACTCGACCTGCCCACACAGTGCGGCTACGACTCCGACGACCCCGAAGTGGGCGAGGAGGTGGGCCGGGTGGGCGTCGCCGTCGACACACTCGCCGACGCCGAGATCCTCTTCGACGGCATCCCGCTCGACCGGATCAGCACCAGCTTCACCATCAACGGCACGGCCGCGATCCTGCTCGCCTTCTACGTCGCCGCGGCCGAACGGGCGGGCGTGCCCCGGGCGAAACTCACCGGCACGATCCAGAACGACATCCTCAAGGAGTATGCCTCCAGGGGCACTTGGATCTGGCCCGCCGAACCCTCCCTGAGGCTCATCGCCGACACCATCGAGTTCTGCGCGGCCGAGGTGCCGCGTTTCAACGCGATCTCGGTCGCCGGCTCGCACTTCCGCGACGCCGGCGCCAACGCCGTACAGGAGATGGCGTTCACGCTCGCCGACGGCGTCACCTACTGCGACACGGTCCTCGCCCGCGGCCGTATGACGATCGATCAGTTCGCCCCGCAGGTCTCCTTCTTCTTCTACACGCATGGCGATTTCTTCGAGGAGATCGCCAAGTACCGTGCCGGACGCAGGCGTTGGGCGACCATTGTGCGCGAGCGGTACGGCGCGGACAGCGACAAGGCCGCCATGTTCCGCTTCGGCTGTGTCGCCGGAGGCGCCTCCCTCTACGCGCCCCAGGCGCAGAACAACACCGTCCGGGTCGCCTACGAGGCACTCGCCTCGGTACTCGGCGGAGTCCAGTCGATGTTCACCGCAGCCTGGGACGAGCCCTTCGCCCTGCCCAGCGAGGAGTCGGCGACGCTCGCCCTGCGCACCCAGCAGATCCTCGCCCACGAGACGGGCGTCGCCCGGGTCGCGGACCCGCTCGGCGGCTCGTACTTCGTCGAGGCGCTCACCGACGCCACCGAGGCCCGCATCGTCGAGATCATGGACGACCTGGAGCGCTACGGCGGCATGGTCCGCGCCATCGAGGACGGCTACCTCCAGACGCTCATCGCCGACGAGGCCTACCAGTTGCACCGCGAGGTGGAGGCGGGCACCCGCCCGGTCGTCGGCGTCAACCGCTTCGTCTCCGACGAGCCGCCGCCCGATCTCGCCACGTACGAACTCGACGCGGAGGGCCGCGACCGGCAGTTGAAACGGCTCGCCGACGTCAAGGCCACCCGCGACGCCGCCCTCGTACGGCGACGCCTCACCGAACTGACCCGCGCCGCGGAAGGCACCGACAACCTCATGCCCATCCTCATCGACTGCGCCAACGCCTACTGCACCGTCGGTGAGATGGTCGCCGCGCTCAAGGCGGTCTGGGGCGAGTTCCAGCAGCCGGTGGTGTTCTGATGAACTCCCGTGTGCTGGTGGCCAAACCGGGGCTCGACGGACACGACCGCGGCGCCAAGATCGTCGCACGGACCCTGCGCGACGCGGGCTTCGAGGTGATCTTCACCGGGATCCGGCAGCGCGTCGACGGCATCGTGGCCGTCGCCGTCCAGGAGGACGTGGCCGTCGTCGGCCTCAGCATCCTCTCCGGCGGGCATCTCGCGCTGACCACCCGCGTGATCGAGGCGCTGCGCGCCACCGGGGCCGAGGACATCGCCGTCGTGGTCGGCGGCACCATCCCGCCCGCCGACGTACCGAAACTGCTCTCGGCGGGAGCCGCCGCGGTCTTCCCCACGGGCACACCGCTCGACGCCCTCGTGGCCGAGATGCGCGCCCTGACATCCGTCACCTCGCCATGACCCGGCGGCGAGCCGAAAACCTGGAGGCACCGTGCGCATCGGAGTGATGATCGGACCCGAGCGCGGAGACTCGGTCCGCAAGGTCACGCGCATGATCGACGACGTGACCTGGGCCGAGAAGGCGGGCTTCGACACCGTGTGGGTGCCGCAGATCCCCACCGACTTCGACGCGCTCACCGCGGTCGCGCTGATGGGCGCGCGGACCGAGCGGATCGAACTGGGCACCGCCGTCGTGCCGTTGCAGACCCAGCACCCCATCGCCCTGGCCCGGCAGGCGATTTCGGCCCAGGCCGCGGCGGGGGGACGGCTCGCCCTGGGCCTCGGGCCGTCCCACCACTGGATCATCCAGGACATGCTGGGACTGCCGTACGAGAAACCGGCCGCCTACACCCGTGACTACCTGGACGTCCTGGACGCCGCGTTCGGCGGAACGGACATGGTCGACATCGAGAACGACACTTTCACCGTCCACAACCCACTCACCCTCGCCCCGGTCTCCCCGCTGCCGGTCCTGCTCGCGGCCCTCGGCCCGGTCATGCTGCGTCTCGCCGGGGAACGGGCCGACGGGACCGTGCTGTGGATGGCCGACGAACGCGCGGTCGGCGAGCACGTCGTCCCCCGCATCACCAAGGCCGCCGAGAGCGCCGGACGCCCAGCACCCCGGATCGTCGCCGGCATCCCGGTCTGCCTGTGCGGCCCCGGCCGGGTCGACGAGGCCCGCGATCGCGCCAACCGGATCCTCGGCGAGGCGGAGATCTCGCCCAACTACCAACGCGTTCTGGAATACGGCGACGCCCGCGACATCGGCGATCTGTGCGCGGCGGGCGACGAGAACGCCATCGCCGCCCGCTTCCAACGCTTCGCGGACGCAGGCGTCACCGACCTCTCCGTACGGCTGCTGCCCATCGGCGACAACCGCGACGACCTGGTCGCCTCCAAGTACCGCACCCGCGACATGCTCGCCGCCCTCGCCGCGGACCTGCGATGAGTGCCGGACCGCTGGACGGCATCCGCGTCCTGGAGGTCGGCCACATGCTGGCCGGCCCCTACGCCACGATGATGCTCGCCGACCTCGGCGCCGAGGTCACCAAGATCGAGCCGCCCGGCGGGGACATCTCGCGCCAGGTGAGCGACGCCTACTTCGCCAGCCTCAACCGCGGCAAGCGCAGCGTCCGCCTCGATCTCACGACCGCCGACGGACAGGCCCGGCTCGGTGAACTCGTCGCCGACGCCCACGCGTTGCTCGTCAATCTCAAACCGTCGGCGATCCACCGGCTGGGCCTGACGTACGACGTGCTGCGCAAGTGGAACGACCGGATCGTGTGCGTCGCGCTCACCGGATACGGACTGGAGGCGGGCGACGAACCCGCCTTCGACTATGTCGTCCAGGCCGCCACGGGTGTCGCCGCCCTCACCGGCGACCCGGACGCCCCGCCGACCCTGCCCGGCTACTCCTCGGCCGACAACTCCTCGGGTCTGACAGCCGCGTTGGGCCTGCTCGCCCAGATCGTCTCCGGGTGCGGCGGCCAAGTGGAGGTGTCGCTACGGGATGTGATGCTCTCTCAGCTCAACTACCGCGCCTCCGCCTACCTCAACGAGGGCACCGAACCGCGCAGGCTGCCGCTCGGCGCCCACTCCTACTACGTGCCGGCCCAGCTCTTTCCCACCGCGGAGGGCTACTTGGCGCTCTTCATCACCCACGACGGCTTCTGGAAGTCCTTCGCCGCCGAGGCCGGCGTCCGGGGATTCCCCACCATGGCCGAACGGGCGGAACGCCGCGAAGAGGTACTGGCCGCCGTGACGGACGCCCTGGCCTGCGACACCGCTACGGCCTGGGAGGCGCGGCTGCGTCCGCTCGGGGTGCCGGCCGCCGCCGTACGGACACTGCCGCAGGCGCTGGCGGCGACGCCGGAGGCCGTGGTGACGGCCGGGGACTTCCGACTGGTCCGCAGTCCCGTCCGGGTCGCGGGATACGAACCCGACTACGGGCCGCCGCCCCGGCTGGGCGAACACGGCGTTTCCGGAGAGGTGATCGAGTCATGAGGGCCGAGGACCAGTTCCATCTCGGGCTGGTCGCCGAGGACTTCGAGGCGACCTTGGCCGAACTCTCGGCCGCGTTCGGGTACGAGTGGTGCGCCGAGATCGGCGGACCGCTGCCGCTGACGCTGCCGACCGGAAACGCCGTTGTCGACATCAGTTGCGTCTACTCCCGGACACTGCCCCGACTGGAGATCATCCGGAGTGTCCCGGGAACCCTGTGGGAACCGGTCGCGGGCGGAGGCGTGCACCACATCGGCTACTGGTCAGACGACGTCGCCGCCGACGCCGCCGAACTCACCGGCCAGGGCTTCGTGACCGAGGCGACCCGGGCCGGCTCCGGCGGCGCGCCCTTCGCCTTCCTGCGCGGCCCGAGCGGCCTGCTCGTGGAACTCGTGGATCGGCTGGCGCGGCCGGGGTTGGAGAAGTACTGGGGCCACGGAGGAGTGGACGCATGACGACCGTGGGCATCGCGACCGGGGCCGGGCGTGGCATGGGACTGGCCTGCGCACGGCGGCTCACCGAACTGGTCGACACGCTGCTGCTGGTGGACCGGGACGAGTTGGCCGTGACCGCCGCGGCGAAGGAACTGGCCGCCGCCGAACCGGAGATCGAGATCCAGCCTTTCGTGCTGGACATCACCGACACAGCGGGTCTCGCTCAACTGGCCGCCCACGTCGCTGAATCGGGCACCCTCAGAGCCGTCTCCCACGCCGCCGGGATCTCGCCCACCATGGCCGACTGGCGGCGCATCTTCGAGGTCGACCTCGTGGGCACCGCCCGGCTCGCCGAGGCGCTCCGCCCGCTCGCCACCGCGGGGACGGCGCTGGTGTGCTTCGCCTCGATGGCCCCGCTTCTCGGCAACCTGGAGGCCGATCCCGCCGTAGGGGCGATCCTCGACGACCCGCTGCAGGAGGGCTTCCTCGACCGGCTCCACGACGCTCTCGGACCGGCCGTCGAGAACACCGGGCTCGCGTACGCGTGGGCCAAGCACGGGGTGCACCGGTTCGTACGCCGGGAGGCGGTGCGGCTCGGGCCGTACGGCGCTCGTGCGTGTTCCGTCTCGCCCGGCGTCATCGACACTCCTCAGGGGCGGCGGGAGGCCTTGGCCCAGCCCGCCATGGCCGCGCTGGTGGAGCAGACTCCGCTCGGCCGGATGGGCAGGGCCGAGGACGTGGCGGCGGCGGTGGCGTTCCTGCTGTCGGAGGAGGCCGCTTTCATTTCCGGGATCGACGTTCTCGTCGACGGCGGGGTGTACGCGGCGGTGCGGGAGCGCGCCGGCCGGTGACCGGCGACGTGGTGTCCGCTCGGCGAGCCGGCGCGCACCGTTTCCTCAGCGGCGGCGCCCGCTGCGGGTGTAGGACCAGCCGGAGCCGATGCCGGCCGAGTGCGCGGCGAGGAAGGCGAGCCCGAGCAGCATGAGGCTGGTCGGGGTGAAGGCCAACTGGGTCGACGTCTCGGAGACGCGGATGATGAAGGCGATGACGAAGAGCGCGGCAGCCACGAGTGCAAGCATCGGTAACCCCTACGGATGGATGGCGAGCCACGGGTGATCCCGGTGGCTGCGCCCTTCCATGTGCCCCGGACGGTGCGGATCAGTCGTGCGCGCAGCGCACCGCCCGGCGGTCCGACCGCCGTTCAGGCAAGGGATTCCGAGCGCTGGACGGTCCCCGTGAGGCCGGTGGCGTCCTGACTCGCGAGCAGGACGGCGGCCCTCGCCATCGCCTCCGGCGGCTCCACCATCTCCGCCGGGATCTCCCGCCCGCCGCTGCCCGCCTGCCAGCCCTCCGTGAGGACCACCCGTGACGGCGCGAGGCAGTTGACCGCGATGTTGTCCTCCCGCAGGTCGGCGGCGAGCCCCAAGTAGAGCCGCTCGACCGCCGACTTGGAGACCCAGTACGCGTTGGCGCCCCGGTCCGTCATGCCCACCCCGCCGGTCGTCACGGCCACCAACGAACCACCGCCACGCGCGCGAACGTGCGGAATCACCGCCCGGGTCACCAGGAACACACCGGTGAGATTGACGTCCAGACACAGTTGCCAGCGCTTGAGCGGCGTCGACTCGACCGGACCGAGCCACAGCACCCCGGCATTGGCGATGAGAATGTCGATACCGCCGAACTCCGCGACCGTCGCGGCGACGGCCGCGTCGACCGAGGACTCGTCGCTCACGTCACAGTGCACCGGCAGAGCCCGTCCGCCGTCCGCCACGATCCGGTCCGCGACCGAGTGGATGGTGCCGGGCAGCCGGCCCTCCCGCTCCGACCGCGCGGCTACCGCGACCGACGCCCCGGCCTCGGCGAGCGCCAGCGCGACCGTACGGCCGATGCCACGGCTGGCGCCCGCGACGAACGCGACCTTGCCCTTCAACGGGCCGCTCACGTAGGTCACTTCCCCTACTTCGGCGGGAAACGGAGGGCGCCGTCGAGACGGACGACCTCGCCGTTGAGATAGTCGTTCTCGACGATGTGCTGCACGAGACCCGCGTACTCGACCGGCATCCCCATGCGCTTCGGGTACGGGATCTGCGGCCCCCAGTAGGCCTCCAACTGGTCGCCCGCCTTGCCGTAGGCCGGTGTGTTGAAGGTGCCCGGCGCGATCGTGACGACCCGGATGCCGAGCGGGGACAGGTCGCGCGCGGCGACCAGGGTCATGCTGACGACCCCGCCCTTGGCGGCGGCGTAGGGGAGTTGACCGATCTGGCCCTCGTACGCGGCGATCGACGCGGTGCTGACGATGACACCCCGGCCGCCGTCCAGCGGCTCCTGACGGGCGATCGCGGCCGCGGCCAGACGCATCACGTTGAAAACCCCGGTGAGATACACGTCGATCGTCGTGCGGAAACCCGCGAGGTCCAGGGGAGAGCCGTCCTTGCCGACGAGCCGACCGCCGCTCGCCGGTCCGCCGTGCGCGTCCACCGAGATCCGCAGCGGCCCCGCCGACTCCGCCTCGGCCAGGGCCGCTTGGACATCGTCCTCGGAGGTGGCGTCGGTGCGCACATAACGGACGCCCAGCTCCTGCTCCAGGGCCTTGCCCTTCTCGTCGGCCAGATCGGCCACGACGACCTTCGCTCCCGCCGCGTGCAGGCGCCGGACGGTGGCCTCGCCCAGGCCGCCCGCCCCACCGACGACGACCGCGGAGCTCCCACTGATCTGCATCAAGGATTTCCTCTCTTGCGAACAGCGCTCTAGTGAGATGAGAATAGCATTCTCATGAATATAACCATGATTCTGGAGATGGTGGCCTCGGGCGGCGACCGACCGGTGGTCACGGCGAACGGCCGCTCCCTGACCGCCTCGGAACTGCTCGCCCGCGCCCGCGCCGCCGCCCACCGCTTCCGGGGCCACCGGGCCGTGCTGTATCTGAGCCCCAGTCATCTCGCCTATCCGGTGGCCCTGTTCGGCGCCGCCCTGGCGGGCATCCCGTTCATCCCCCTCAACTACCGCCTCGGCGACCACCAGTTGACCCGCCTCCTGGCCCGCCACCCCGATGCGGTCGTGCTGCGCCCCGCCGACCTCGACGCCCTGCTCGCCGCCGAAGAGGCCACCGGCGACCCGGAGTTCGAACAGGACCAGGACCAGGACTCCGTCGCGGTGGTCCTCTACACCAGCGGCACGACCGCGGAACCCAAGGCGGCACTGCTGCGCCACCGGCACCTGCTGGCCTACGTCCTGAACACCCAGGAGTTCGCCTCCGCGCAGGAGGGCGACGCGGCGCTGGTGGCCGTACCGCCGTACCACGTGGCCGGGTTGATGAACCTCCTGACGAACCTCTACTCCGGCCGCCGACTGGTCTACCTGTCCGCCTTCGACGCGGGGGAGTGGCTGGAGACCGCGCGCCGCGAGAAGGTCACGCACGCACTCGTCGTGCCCACCATGTTGGCCCGCATCGTCGCGGAGGTCCCGGCCGACGACGCCGGCACGCCCACCCTCCGGAGCCTCGCCTACGGCGGCGCCAGGACCCCGCGGCCCGTGGTGGAGCGGGCCCTGCGGGTCTTCCCCGGGACGGGCTTCGTCAACGCCTACGGCCTGACCGAGACGGCCTCCTCCGTCGCGGTGCTGGGACCCGACGACCACCGCGCGGCACTCGCCGCGACCGACCCGGCCGTACGGGAGCGGCTCGGCTCCGTGGGACGGCCGCTGCCCGGCGTCGAGATCGAGATCCGCGACCACGACGGAAGGCCCGCCGGTAACGGGGAGACCGGGCTCGTGTTCGTGCGCGGGGACCAGATCTCCGGCGAGTACGGCGGCCGCAGTGCTCTCGATGAGGACGGCTGGTTCTCCACCCGGGACCGGGGGCGACTGGACGCCGACGGCTATCTGTTCATCGAGGGTCGCGCCGACGACACCATCATTCGCGGCGGCGAGAACATCGCTCCCGCCGAGATAGAGGACGTTCTCGTCGCCCACCCCGGCATCACGGAGGCGGCGGTGATCGGCCTGCCCGACCCCGAGTGGGGCCAGCGGATCGTCGCCGTCGTGGTCGGCGAGGGCGACCCCGCCGAGGTCCGCCAGTGGGTCAAGGACCGGCTGCGCTCCTCCAAGACCCCCGACACGATCGTGTTCCGCGCCGAACTCCCCAAGACCGAGACCGGAAAACTGCTGCGCCGCACCCTGCTGGCCGAGTTGGAGACCACCCATGCCTGAAGCAGTCCTCGTGTCCGCCCTGCGCACCCCCGTCGGCACCGCCGTCAAGGGCACCCTCCGCGACACCACCGCGTTCGACCTCGCCCACCACATCGTCGCCGCCGCCGCTGCCACGGACGGGCTCGACCCGGACGCGGTCGACGACATCATCCTCGGCGAGGGCCTGTACGGCGGGGGAGTCGTGGCCCGGCACGCGGCACTGACCGTCGGGCTCACCGAGGTACCGGGCCTGGCCCACAACCGCCACTGCGCCGCCGGACTCGCGGCGGTGCAGAGCGCGGCGGGGAGCATCCGCGCCGGCATGGACGAACTCGTGATCGCCGGTGGCGTCAACTCCGCCTCCACCTCACCGAAACAGCGTTTCCGCGTCGACGGCGACTGGGTCGACCCGTGGAGCCCGCCCACGCACCCCGATCGGGCCGACGCCCCCAACCTGGACATGTCGATCACGGTCGGCTGGAACACCGCCGTACGTGCGGGCCTGAGCCGCGCCGACATGGACGTCTGGGCGCTGCGCTCGCACCAGAACGCGATTCGCGCCATCGACGAAGGCCGTTTCGCCGCCGAGCTGGTGCCCATCGACACACCGCACGGCCTGTTCTCCGTCGACGAACACCCCCGCCGCACCACCAGCCTGGAGAAGCTGGCCGCGCTCAAGCCGCTCCACCCGGAGATCGACGGCTTCTCCATCACGGCGGGCAACGCGGGCGGCGCGAACGACGGTGCCGCCGCGCTGGTGGTGGCCAGCGACCGGCTCGGCCTCCCCGCGCTCGCCGTCGTCCGCTCCTGGGCGTCGGTCGGCGCCGACCCGGCCGAGACCGGTCTCACCCCCGTGAAGGCGATCCCCAAGGCCCTTGCCCGCGCGGGACTTTCCCCGTCCGACGTCGACCTGTTCGAGATCAACGAGGCCTTCGCCGCCGTGCCCGTCGCCGCGGTGAAACTGCTCGGCCTCGACCCCGACCGCGTGAACGTCAACGGCAGCGGTTGCTCCCTCGGCCATCCGGTCGCCGCGACGGGCGCCCGGATGCTGGTCACGCTGGTGCACGAACTGCGCCGTCGCGGCGGCGGCATCGGTGTCGCGGCGATGTGCGCGGGCGGCGGAATGGGCTCGGCCACGGTCATCGAGGTGCCGGCGCCGTAGTACACGAGTGCCCGGCGGCCGACGGAAGAGGGCGCCGCGCCGGCTCTCCTGGAGGTGCTGCTCGCCCGTACCCGCAGCGCCCCAGGAGGGCAGTTACGCGGCGCCGCGGAAGCGCACCAGAGCCTCCTGCGCGAACGAGGCGACCAGGGTCCCGTTCGCGGTGAGTACATCGCCCCGGCCGTAGCAGCGGCCGTGGGCGAGCAGCGGACTCTCCTGGCGCAGGAGAAGCCACTCGTCCGTCGTGAACGGGCGGTGGAACCACACCGAGTGCGCGGTCACGGCGGAGGTGAACGCCGTTCCCGAATCGTGCTGGGTGACCCCTTCCAGCGGGCGGAGCGCGGTACCGATCAGGCTCAGATCGCTCGCGTACGCCGTCAAGGCGGGGGCGAGTTCCGGGGCGACGGTCGGCGTGCGCATCCACAGGTCGTACTCGGGAGGCTCCGACTTCGGTGTGTCCACCTCGACGGTGGCCCGGGTGTCCCAGGGAATCAGCCTGAGGGCCACGTCGTGCTCGGCCCCCGGCACCGGAGGCATCGGGAAGGCGATCTGCTGCTGGGGGCCCTCCTCGAAGGAGTGCAGCGACACGCTCGCGACGGTCGCGACGCCCTGCGCCTGCCGGCCCACGACCGTCAACGACGCGAAGGAACCGCCCTCATGATGACGCGTCACCTCGTACCGCACCGGCTCCTGCGGCCGTCCCGCCCGTGCGAACTGCATCCGAAGGCTCTTGACCGCCTTGTCCGGGCAGGCCAGTTGGGCGGCGCGGACGCTCTGCGCGAGCAACTGCCCGCCGAAGACGCGGTAGTAGCCGAGTTCCTGGTTCCGTCCGGCGAAGACGTCACCGGGAGGCTGGGCGTCGAGGTCAAGGCAGGAGAGCAGGTCGGCCCAGAGATCAGTCGCTTGGTCGGTCACTGAAGTCACTCCTCGGTCGGTCACAGGTGGACGATCCGTGGCGCGGACCCGCCGGCCCGCAGCAGGGCTCCGGCCTCGCGCGTCAACTCCCGTGCGCTGCCCAGCAGTCCGTCCAGCACCATGGCCCGCCGTACATGCCGGTGCAGATCGTGCTCGGCGGTGAAACCGATGCCGCCGAGGACCTGCTGACAGTGCCGGGCCGCAGTCAATGCCGCCCGCCCGGCCGCCGCCTTGGCGAGCAGCGCGCCCAACTCGTCGGTGGCGGCCACCAGCGTGGCTTCGGCCCCGTCCAAGGCCACGAGGGTCTCGGCGAGCCGATGCCGTACGGCCTGGAAGGAGGCGAGCGGTCGGCCGAACTGGACGCGGTCCACGGCGTGTTGGCGGGCCAACGCGAGCATGGCGTGACCGGTACCGACCAGCCACCAACCGAGCGCGACCCGGCCCCCGGCAAGGGGTACGGGAGGTCCGGCGGGCACGGTGCGCAGCGGAAGTTCGGCGTCCAGGGCCGTCCCGGCGGCGCTGTCGTCGCGCTCCCAGACGACCCAGGTACCGCCCGTGAACGGCAGCGGCACCGTGCCGCCGGCCGGACGGCCCGCCGCGCCGAGCAGCACGTCGTTGAGGAGCGGCGCGTGGGCGCCCGTCTCGCCGAGCAGGCGGAAGGCGAGGGGCACGGCGATCTCCGGTTGCTCGGCGAGGAGTTCGGCCCAGCCGAGGGTGGCCAGGGTGGTGTCCAGCGCCTGCCCCGAGGCCGCCGTCATCGTCTTGCGGAGCGTCTCGGTGAGCAGGTCCCGTTCGGCGGCGTCCACCCCTACTCCCTCCCCAGGTCGAGCAGTCGGCGCGCGATGATGTTCCGCTGGATCTCGGCCGTACCGCCGTAGATCGTCGCGGCCCGCGCGTACAGGTATTCCGAGCGCCACGGCGAGTCCGTCAACTCCAGGACGCCGGGCAGCAGATCGCGCACGGTCTCGAAGAGCTGTTGCTCGGCCGTGGCCAGCAGCACCTTGTCGACCGACGTCTCCGCGCCCAGGCGGCCGCCCGCGGCCAGGCGCCGCTGGGTGGCGTGGGAGCGGCAGCGCACAGTGTGCAACGCCAGGTAGGCGGCGCCGAGTTCGGCGTCGTCCGGGACGCTCGTCTCGGCGAGCAGTCGGTCAAGTCGCGTGTAGAGATGGGCGATCCGGTGCCAGAAGCAGGTGGAGCGCTCGTGCGGGAGCAGGTCCATCGCGAGGCGCCAACCGTCGCCCGGGTTGCCGAGCATCCGCTCGGTGGGCACGATCACGTCGTCGAAAAACACCTCGGCGAACTCGTCCACGCCGTGCATCGTGCGCAGCGGCCGGACGGTGATGCCGGGGGTGTCCATGTCGACGAAGAACGCGGTGATCCCGTCGTGGCCCGGCGCGGTGCGGGTCAACAGGACGCAGCGGGCGGCGAATTGGGCGAGGCTCGTCCACACCTTCTGGCCGCTGATCACCCAGTGGTCCTCGCGCGCAACGGCCTTGGTGGTGAGCGAGGCGAGGTCGCTGCCGGAGCCCGGCTCGGAGAAGCCCTGGCACCACTGTTCGCGGCCGCTCAGCAGCAGCGGGACCATCTCGGCGGCGAGGGCTGGCGGGGCGTAGGAGATCAGCGTCGGGACGAGGACCTCGACCATCGAGTAGATCCCCGGCTCGGCCAACTCCCTTGTGGCGACCTCCTCACCGAGCACCGCTCTGAGCACCGCGGGCCCGCCGAGCCCCCCCACCTCGGCGGGCCAGCCGTACCGCATCCAGCCCGCCCCGTACAACGCCCGGCGCACCCGGGCCAGTTGAGCGACCTGGGTGTCCAGGGAGTGGTCGGGGCCGGGGGACAGGTCGTGCTCGTCCAGCCAGGCACGCAGGCCCGAGCGGAAGTCGTCGACGTTCATGTTCCCGGGCGCTGATAGGCGTGCGGGCGGCCCGAGTCGTGTGTTCCGCTGCGGCGGATGAACGTCATGGCCCGCGTGCGCAGCCGCCACCCCTCGGCCGTACGGACGTAGGTGTCGTTGTAGTAGCCGATCCGCAGATCGTGCGTGGCGTGGTCGACGAAGCAGAGCGGCTGGGTGCCGGTCGCCGTGTCGCCGGACAGGTCGACGGCCGGTGTACCCGTGAGGAACAGCCCCTTGGGGGCGGCGGCCACGAGCGACGGGAACTCGTCGAGGCCGTAGGAGTCCCCGAAGGCGCTGTACGTGCCGTCGGGCGTGAAGACCCCCAGTACCCCGTCCAGATCGCCGCGGGTGATGCACACCGCGTAGCGGGCGAGGAGCTGCTGGATCTCCATCAGGTCGTCGGTCGGACCGGCGGGAGAGGCCGGAACAGGCAAGGAGGACAAGGACTTTCCACCCTTCACCATGAGTGAGAATGGCATTCTCTCAGATGAGTGGCAGATTTCCATGGAGCGTGAGGCGACGTCAACAGTCTCTGTCTGAATGGTTGATTCTCCGTAGATGAGAAGCTAGTTTCCAGCGATGGAGAGGGGAGATCCGACGCGATGGACCAGTTCCTCACCTTCGGAATCGTCGGCCTGAGCACGGCCGCGATCTATGCCGTGATCGGCAGTGGGCTCGTGCTCACCTACACCACCACCGGCGTGTTCAACTTCGCGCACGGCGCGGCCGGGATGCTGTCCGCGTTCATGTACTGGCAGTTGACCGTCGGCTGGGGCTGGCCCGTTCCGGTCGCCCTGGCCGTGGTGCTGCTCGTGCTCGCCCCGGGGTTCGGGCTGCTGGTGGAGCGGTTCGTACTGCGGCCCGTCCAGGCCCTCGGCGAAGCCGAACGGCTCGTGATGACGGTGGCACTGCTCAGCGGTCTCATCGCCGCCGCGCGCTGGGTCTGGGACCCCAACGTGGCGCGCCCCCTGCCCATGTTCTTCGCCGCGCGCAAGCCCATACATCTCGGCCCGGCCGTCATCACCTGGCACCAGGCGATCACCATGGCGGTCGCCGTGGCCGTCGCCGTCGGCCTGCGCGTCCTGCTCTACCGCACCCGTGCCGGAGCCGAGATGCGCGCCGCCGTGGACGACCGGGCACTCGTCGGCCTCACCGGTGCCGACCCCGTCCGGGCCGGCCGGGTCTCCTGGATCCTCGGCACCCAACTGGCCGCGATCGGCGGCATCCTCATCGCCCCGACCGTCACCCTCGACGCCGCCCAGCTCTCCCTGCTGATCGTCAGCGCCTACACCGCCGCCGTCTTCGGCAGGCTGCGCAGCCTGCCGCTCACCTTCCTCGGCGCTGTCGTCGTCGGCTGCATGGAGAGCTATCTGACCGGCTACCTGCCGCAGAACGAATACCTCCCCGGACTACGCCTTGCAGCCCCCGCCCTGCTGCTCTTCCTCGCCCTGCTCGTGTTCCCGCACCGACGCCTGCGCGGCCGCGAACGGAGGCTCGCCCGCGTACCCGTGCCCAGCGCGCGCGGCACCCTCGTGTTCGCCGCGGTCGTCGTCGCCTTCGGTGCGGTACTGGCCTCCCTGCTCGGAGAAGCCGACCTCATCACCTACGGAGCGATCTTCTCGCTGGGCGTGGTGGCGCTCTCGTACGTCCCCCTCGCCGGGTACGCCGGACAGGTCTCCCTGTGTCAGCTCAGCATGGCCGGCATCGGCGCGGTCGTCTGGGGACACCTCGGGGCCCACGGCCAACTCTGGGCGCTCGGCGCCGCGATCCTCGTGTCGGCGGCGGCCGGTGCACTGGTCGCCCTGCCCGCACTGCGCCTCTCCGGCGTGTATCTCGCCCTGGGCACCGCCGCGTTCGCCGTGATCCTCGACCGGTGGATCTTCACCATCCCGGCCTTCCATGTCCTTGGGGTGCGGATCGCCCTCTTCGACCAGGGCTCGGTGGACGTCTCCGGACCCAGCCTGTTCGGTCTACGGCTCGACAGCGGACGGGAGTTGATGGTGTTCGCCGCCGTCTGCCTCGCCCTCGCCTCGATCGGTGTGGCCGCGCTGCGCCGCAGCCGCTTCGGACGGCGGCTGATCGCCCTGCGCGACAGCGAGGCCGCCTACGCCACCCTCGGCGGCAACCTCCTCGTCGCCAAGGTCGCCGTGTTCGCCCTCGCCTCCGGCATCGCCGGACTCGGCGGAGCGCTCTACGGGATGCAGCAACGCACCGTCACCGCCGACCAGTTCAACCTCGTGGCAGGTCTGCCCATCTTCCTCGTCGCCGTGGTCGGCGGACTCGGCGCGGTCGGCAACGGCCTCTTCGCCGGCACCGCCTTCGTCGCCCCGACGAATGCCCTGATCGCCATCGCCCCCGGCACCGCGAACCTGGTCGCCCTGCTCCCCGGCCTCGCCGGCGTCGGACTCGGCCACAACCCCGACGGCATCGTCTCCCGCTTCCGCCGCCAGTGGGAACCCCTCGCCCGCGACCGCATCGCCCTCCCCGCCCTGCTCTGCGTCCTCGCCCTGGCCTGGGCGCTGCGGTTCGGCGACGTCATCAACGACTGGACGTACTACGGAGGTTCACTCCTCCTCGCCGTCGCGCTGCGCGCCTGGGCCGACGCCCGGCAGACCGCCCCGCGAGAACCGGAGATCCCCGTCGAGTGGTGGGGGCTACGACGGGACTGGCGCCCGGAGGACGAGGAGGTGCTGACCCGTGGCATCGCTGCAGGTTAGTGGAGTGACCGTCTCCTTCGGCGGAAACCGCGCTCTCGACCAGGTCGCACTGACCGCCGAGGCGGGCCGGGTCACCGGACTCATCGGGCCCAACGGGGCAGGGAAAAGTACCCTGTTCGACGTCACCTCCGGACTGCGCAGGCCCTCCTCGGGACAGGTCCACCTGGACGGCCGGGACGTCACCCGGGCCCGGCCCTCCGCGCGCGCCCGGCACGGACTGGCCCGCACCTTCCAACGCCTGGAACTGTTCGGCCGCCTCAGCGTGCGCGACAACCTCCTCGTCGCCGCCGAGCTCGGCCCCGAACGCCACCGGGCGGACCAGCTTGTCGCCGAGCTCCTGCGGCGCCTGGATCTCACCGACCTCGCCGAAACCTCACCTGACGCACTCCCCACCGGAGTCGGCCGCCTGGTCGAGGTCGGCAGGGCACTCGCGATCCGCCCGAAGGTGCTTCTCCTCGACGAACCGGCCGCCGGACAGGACGCGGAGGAGACCGAACGGTTCGCGGAACTCCTCCGCGCACTCACGGACGACGGCACGGCCGTCGTCCTCGTCGAGCACGACATGAGCCTCGTGATGGCCGTCTGCGACGAGGTCTACGTCCTCGACCTCGGCAAGATCATCGCCGTCGGCCCGCCCGAGGTGATCCGCAGCGACGAAACGGTTCTCGCCGCCTACCTGGGGGACGCGTGAGCGCACTTCTCGAACTGCGCGGCATCCGGGCCGCCCACGAACGCATCACCGTCCTGCACGGCGTCGACCTCGACGTCGCCGCCGGACAGGTGGTCGCGCTGCTCGGCCCCAACGGCGCCGGAAAGACCACCACGCTGCGCGTCGCCGCCGGAGTCCACCCCGCAGAGTCGGGCCAACTCCTGCTCGGCGGACGGGACATGACCGGCGCCGACCCCCGCGACCTGGCCCGCGCCGGAGTCTGCCTCATCCCCGAAGGACGAGGCGTGTTCCCGAACCTCTCCGTCCGCGACAACCTCCTCATGATGACCTTCACCGGCCGTGGCCGCGAGGAGATCGAGGAGATCGCCTTCACGCGCTTCCCCGTCCTCGCCCGGCGCGCAGGACAGGCCGCGGGCACCCTCTCCGGCGGCGAACAGCAGATGCTCGCCCTCGCCCGCGGCCTCGCCACCGACCCCGCCGTACTGCTGCTCGACGAACTCTCCATGGGGCTCGCCCCGTTGGTCGTCGGCCGCCTCTACGAACAGGTCGGCGAGATCGCCCGGCAGGGCGTGGCCGTCCTGGTCGTCGAGCAGTTCGCCGCCGCGGTTCTCGACATCTGCGACCACGCCGCCGTCCTCGTACGCGGCCGGGTCGAACGGCAGGGCCACCCCGACGGCGGGTTGCGTGCCGAACTGTCCGCTCTCTACCTGGGGAGTTCCACATGACGTCCACCGAGACGCGAGCGGACCGCTTCGTCCGCGAACTCACCGTCCTGAAAATCCCGGACCCGGCCGCCGGAAGGGCCGTTCTCTGGCTCCGCGCGGGCGCCGCCCTGATGACGATCGGCGTCGTCCTCGGCGTGTGCGCCTACTTCATCTCGCACAACACCAGCGACCCGCTGGTGCAGAACGACGCTCTCACCCTCGGCCTGGCCGCGGTCGCCGGGAGCGTCGTCGGTTCCGCGCTCTTCCTGCGCTACTCGCTCACCGGCTTCCTGCGGTACTGGATGGCACGTCAGTCCTACGACGTGGAACTCCTCGCCGACCGCCTGCTCGAAAGGGAACTCCGCCATGACCCCACCGGCACCGACGCTGCGCCCCGGTGACCAACTCGCCAGCACCGTCTGCGGCACCCGCGTGGTCGTCATCCGCGCACCCGCCGCCGCACAGCCTCAACTGGGGTGCGGCGGCAGCCCGTTGGTCCCGGTCGCCGACGCACCCCCGGCGAAGCCCGGACCGGCCGGCACCACCACCCTCATCGGCAAGCGGTACGTCGACGCCACCGGGACGCTCGAACTGCTCTGCACCGCCTCCGGCGCGGGCGAACTGACCTGTGACGGCGCGCCCATGGCCCTCAAGGCGGCCAAGCCGCTGC
Source organism: Streptomyces sp. NPDC005492 (assembly GCF_040605995.1). NCBI lineage: Bacteria > Bacillati > Actinomycetota > Actinomycetes > Kitasatosporales > Streptomycetaceae > Streptomyces > Streptomyces sp. NPDC005492. The sequence continues at coordinate 74,608 of NZ_JBEXDX010000015.1, read as the reverse complement.
CCGCCTCCGACTGACCGACCCACCCTCGAAGGAGCCGTCATGGACCGCGACGACCTCATTCTCATCAGCGTCGACGACCACATCATCGAGCCGCCCGACATGTTCGTGAACCACCTCCCCGAGCGCTACAAGAAAGACGCGCCCCAACTGGTGCACCGGGACGACGGAACCGACGTATGGCAGTTCCGCGGCACGACCATCACCAACTCGGCGCTGAACGCCGTCGCCGGGCGGCCCAAGGAGGAGTACGGCGTCGAACCGCAGGGCCTCGACGAGATCCGCCCCGGCTGCTACGACGTGCACGAGCGGATCAAGGACATGAACGCGGGCGGCATCCTCGCCCAGATGAACTTCCCCTCCTTCCCCGGCTTCTCGGCCCGGCTCTTCGCCACCGAGGACACCGACTTCTCCCTCGCGCTCGTCCGCGCCTACAACGACTGGCACATCGACGAGTGGTGCGCCGCCTACCCGGGACGCTTCATCCCGATGGCGCTGCCCGCCATCTGGGACGCGGAGCTGTGCGCGGCGGAGGTGCGCCGGGTCGCCGAGAAGGGCGTCCACTCGCTCACCTTCACCGAGAACCCCGCCGTCCTCGGCTACCCGAGCTTCCACGACCCGTACTGGAACCCGCTGTGGCGCGCGCTGTCCGACACCGACACCGTCATGTCGGTGCACATCGGCTCCTCCGGCAGGCTCGCCGTGCCGGCCGCCGACTCGCCGCCCGACGTGATGATCACGCTCCAGCCGATGAACATCGTCTCCGCCGCGGCCGACCTGCTCTGGTCACCCCCGATCAAGGAGTTCCCGAACCTGAAAATCGCCCTCTCGGAGGGCGGAACGGGATGGATCCCGTACTTCCTGGAGCGCCTCGACCGCACCTTCGAGATGCACTCGACCTGGACCCTCCAGGACTTCGGCGGCAAGCTCCCCTCCGAGGTCTTCCGCGAGCACTTCCTGACCTGCTTCATCACCGACAAGCTGGGCGTACGGCTGCGCCACGACATCGGCATCGACAACATCTGCTGGGAGGGCGACTACCCGCACAGCGACTCCCTGTGGCCGGACGCCCCCGAGCAACTGCACGACGTGATGACGAGCTGCGACGTCTCCGACGAGGACACCCGGAAGATCACCTTCGAGAACGCCATGCGCTGGTACTCCTTCGACCCCTTCGCACACATCCCGCGCGAACAGGCCACCGTGGGCGCACTGCGCAAGGCGGCCGAGGGCCACGACGTCACCACTCGCTCCCGCAGTCACCAACTCATCGAGCCTGCCGAGAAGTTGGAGGCGTTCCGCTCCAAGGCGAAGGCGGCCGTGGCGGCGGCCCGATGAGCGACCTGGTTCTGACGGAACGGGTCGGCGCCGTACTGGTGGCGACCCTGAACCGTCCCGAGGCCCGGAACGCCATGAGTCCGGAGCTGATTGACGATCTGTCAGACGTGCTGCGGGAGGCGGACGCCGACCCGGCGGTCCGGGCGATCGTCCTCACGGGCGCCGGAACGGTCTTCTGCTCCGGCATGGACCTCAAGGTGTTCGCGAAGGGGGGCGGGAGGTTCGACGGCCTGGTGTGGTTCTTCCGCGAGGGCATCGCCACACCGGTGATCGCGGCCCTCAACGGCTCGGCGCTCGCGGGCGGCTTCGAACTCGCCCTGGCCTGCGACCTGGTGGTCGCCGCCGAAGACGCCAAGCTCGGCATCGCGGAGGTCAAACGCGGCCTGTTCGCGGCCGGCGGCGGTACGACCCTCGGCGACCGGGTGCCATTGGCCGTCGCCCTGGAGATGGGCCTCACCGGCGACCTCGTCACCGCCACGGACGCCAGACAGTTCGGTCTGGTGAACCGCGCTGTACCGGCTGAGAAGGTGCGGGAGGAAGCACTGGCCCTGGCCGGGCGCATCGCCGAGAACGGTCCTCTCGGGGTCGCGATGACCAAGAAGCTGATGCGGGAACGCCGTTGGGCGGAGCCGGAGGAGGTCGAGTCGGTGTTCAGGAGCGCGGACGCGGCGGAGGGGGCACGGGCCTTCGCGGAACGCCGTAGCCCGGTGTGGACGGGCAAGTGACGGAACTTCGGGGTCTCCGAGGCTGTGGTCTCGGAGACCCCAGGGTGCGGCTCCCAGCGCTCAGCGCAGGACGCTGTCCTGAGGTGCGCCCACCGTCGCGCTGACCTCGTCGACAAGCCCCCAGCGCAGCGCTTCCCCGACGCTCAACTCCACCCCGGACAGGGCGAGATACGCCGTCCGCTCCCGGCCGGCCCGCACCGGGATGCTCGCCGTGCCGCCCGCGCCCGGAATCAGCCCCATCCCGATCTCCGGCAACCGGATCACCGTGTCCGGCGCGGCGACCACCCGCCCCGCGAAGGCCGCGAGCTCGATCCCCGCGCCGACGCACGCACCGTGCAGATGCGCGGTCACCCGAGGAGCGCAACGGTTCAGCAGTGCGCCCGGACTGCGATGGACCCGCACGAGATGGGCCCGCGCCGGATCACGGGACGTACCGAACTCCGCGAGATCGCCTCCGCTGCAGAAGGCGGGACCGTTGCCGTACAGATCGATCCGGCCGATCGAGGGGTCGGCCACGGCCACCTGGAGCGCCTCGCACAGCGCGTCCCGGGTCGCCGCGTCGAACGCGTTGCGCACCCAGGGCCGGTCCAACGTGATGGACAGCCGGGAACCCTCCCGGCCGAGCCGTACGGGAGTCTCGGCGGGGCGGGGCGTCCGCCGGGGCGCCGAGGCCAGCCAGGCCCGGAAGTCCGCTCCACCCTGAAGGGTCGAGTACGCGAGGGATTCGAGAATCAGCCTGTCGGGGATCGAGAGCCCGCTGCCCATCCGCAGCACCTGCACCAGCGCGACAGCGGCGGCGGCCCGACTCTCGACGACATCACCGAGCTGCCGGGCCGTGGCATACGGATCCGCGCATCCCACCCACGGCCTGGGCGGATCGGGTACACCGGTGAGCAGGATGTCGAAATCCTCGCCGGCAGCGACGGGCTCCGCTGCCACGCCGATCAGGACCCGGTCCCGGTCGCGCGGACCCATCCCCCGCGCGGGAGCGCGGTCCAGGTCGACGATCGTGAAGGGCGCCTCCACAGTGAACTCCCTCCAGGCGTGAACCGGAGTGTAATTTGAGATCACCTGTGGCGAGAAGGGGGTTCGACCTGTGGAGAATCATGCTCTCCAACCCTGGATGGCCTCCGTCGAGCCGTACCTCGCCCCTCTCGCCGAGGTTGCCCGTTCGTTCACCGACCTGTCCGCTGTGCCGGTCGATCTGCCGAGTGCTCTGTTCCTGCGGGCCCGACTCGCCGGACTGGAACGCCCCGGACGGACATCCGCCAACGGCTCCTGCCACCTCCTCCACGCCGCCGACGGCTGGGCCGCAGTGAACCTCGCACGCCCCGACGACCTCGCCGCCGTACCCACACTGCTGGCGCTCCTTGGCTCGCCCAACGAACCCGACGGACCCGACGGACCCGACGGCCTGCGTACGGCGGCACGTCGGGTCGCAGCCGCCGAAGTGGCCGAGGCCGCGCAACTGCTCGGCATCGCCGCCGCGGTACCGGGATCGGCCCAGGACGCACGACCTGCGGTGCAAGCCTCGCGATGGGGAGAACGGCGTATCCGCAAGATGGCGGGGACCCGGATCGTCGACTTCTCCGCGCTATGGGCGGGACCCCTGTGCGCGCGACTGCTCGGGGTGGCGGGCGCGCGGGTGACGAAGGTGGAGAGCGTGACGCGACCCGACGGCGCTCGCTTCGGAAACCCCGCCTTCTACCGCTGGCTGCACGACGGGCACGACAACCTCGTCGTGGACTTCGCCCCCGGCGCGCTCGACGAGATCGTCGCCGAGGCCGACGTCGTCATCGAGGCGTCACGGCCACGCGCCCTGCGCCGACTGGGCCTCCGCGCCGAGGAGTTCCTCGCCGCCCGGCCCGGGCGGGTGTGGGTCTCCATCACCGGCTATGGACGCGAGAGCGACCGTATCGCCTTCGGAGACGACGCTGCCGTGGCCGGCGGTCTGACCGGCGTCGACCGGAACGGCGCTCCCGTCTTTCTCGGCGACGCGCTCGCCGACCCCGTCACCGGCGTCTTCGCCGCGCACGCCGTGGCTCGTTCCCTGGCCGAGGGCGGCGGAGTGCTGCTCTCCGTCTCCATGGCGGCCTGCGCCGCGACACTCGCGCGGGCCGGAACCCGGGTCCACCCACCGTGCTGATCAGAAACGTGGACGTCGAGGGCCACGGACCGATGGTGGACGTACGGATCGAGAATGGACGGATCGCAGAGATCGGGCCGGGGCTGCCGGGACCGGGAGACGTCGACGGCCGGGGCGGTGCGCTCCTGCCGGGCCTGCACGACCACCACGTCCACCTCGCGGCGCTCGCCGCCGAAACCGCCTCCGTGCGCGTCGGGCCGGCGGAGGTGCGCGACCGTACGGCACTCGCGGCGGCCCTGATGAGTGGGCCGGCGGGGGAGTGGGTGCGGGCCGTCGGCTACCACGAGAGCGTCGCGGGGGAGTTGGACCGATGGGAGCTCGACTCCCTCGCGCCCGACCGGCCCGTGCGGGTGCAGCATCGCACCGGTGCGCTCTGGGTCTGGAACAGCGCCGCGCTCCGGGCGGCCGGGCTGGAGGGCGACGGACGCTTCTGGCGCGAGGACGAGCGGCTGCGCGGGTTCGTGCCGCCCGTACGGCTGGATCTGGAAGGAGTGGGGCGGCGGGCGGCGGCGCTCGGCGTCACCGGGTTCACCAATGCCGATCCGCACCCGGCGAGCGGGCTCACCCAGATGCTGTCGGCCCTTCCGCAACGCCTCCTGGTGATGGGCGTCGACGAGCCGGTGAAGCTGATGCTCGACGATCCGACACTCCCCACCCCTGCCCAACTCGCCCGTGTCATAGGGGAGATCAGACCAAGGCCGGTCGCCGTGCACTGTGTGACCCGGGTGCAGTTGCTGGTGACTCTGCTTGCCCTGGACGAAGTGGGCCCGGTCGACGGCGACCGGATCGAGCACGGCTCGGTGATCCCGGCCGAGACGATCCCGTGGCTGCGCCGGCTCGGTGTGACCGTCGTGACGCAGCCGCACTTCCCGGTCGAGCGGGGCGAGGCCTACGCCACCGACGTGGACGCCGACGACCGCCCGCACCTCTACCGCTGCCGGACCCTGACCGAGGCCGGCATCCCGCTTGCCGCCGGCACCGACGCGCCGTACGGGACCGCGGACCCCTGGGCGGTCATGCGGGCGGCGACGCGGCGGGACGACGGCGAACAGCTCCAACCCGGGGCGGCGCTAAGACTGTTCACCGGTGAACCCCAACACCCCGCCCGAACCAGGCGGTTGACGGTCGGTGCGGTCGCGGACCTGTGCCTGCTCCACGTACCGCTGCGTGAGGCCCTCCGCACCCTGTCCGGCGAACTGGTGCGTGCCGCATACGTGTCGGGCCTACCCATCACCCCCGCGTGACCTACACGCTGTACCCGCCGTCGACGCCCAACGCCTGCCCGGTGATGAACCCGGCCCGGTCGGAGGCGAGGAACGCGACCGCCTCCGCGATGTCCGTGGCGTCGCCGAAGCGGCGCAGCGGAATATTGCGCCGGGTGACGGCGAGGGCGGCCTCGTCCAGTTCGCCGGAGCTGATCAGACGGCCCGCGATGCCGTCGTTGAGCATGCCGGGCGCCACGCAGTTGACGCGGACGCCGTAGCGGCCCTCCTCGGCGGCGAGGGCTCGGGCGACCGCCTCGACCGCGCCCTTGGCGCCCGAGGACAGGCCGTCCCGTATCGGGAAGCGGCGGGTGGCGATGGTTGTCACGGCGACGATGTTGCCCCGGCTCTCCCGCAGCAACGGCAGCGCGGGGTGCACGAGGTTGAAGAACGCCATGGCGTCGCCTTCGAGTTGGGTGCGGTACTCGCTCGGCGTCACCCGGCTCAGATGCCTCATCGGTACGTGCGGGCCCGCGGCGTAGACCAGGGTGTGGATGCCCCGTCCCGTGCCGGACACGGCCTCGGCGGTGGCCGCCTCGTCGCCCAAGTCGAGCCGGATCGACCGCACTTGACGGCCGAGTTTCGTGACCTCGGCGGCGAGTGCGTCCGCCGCCTCCTGGTTGGACCGGTAGGTGAAGGTGATGTCGCTGCCCCGCTCGGCGAGGAGCCGGACGACCGCCGCCCCGATACCGCCCGAGCCGCCCGCCACGAACGCGACACCTGGTCTGCTGGAGAAGTCCGGCACCGTAACCGCCTCACAATCCGAGGGACTTGGCGATGATGACCTTCATGACCTCGCTGGTCCCGGCGTAGATGCGGGTGATGCGTGCGTCCGCGTAGAGCCGGGCGATGGGGTATTCCAGCATGTAGCCGTAACCGCCGAACAGTTGCAGACAGCGATCGACCGTCCGGGCCTGCATCTCGGTGCAGAAGAGTTTGACCTTCGCGGCGTCCGGTCCGCTCAGTTCGCCGGCGACGAGTTCGAGCACCGCCCGGTCGAGCATCGCCTGCGCGGCCTCGATCTCGGCGGCCACCGCGGCGAGTTCGAACTTGGTGTTCTGGAACGAGGCGACCGTCTTACCGAACGCCTTGCGCTCCTTGACGTACGCGATCGTCGTGTCCAGTGCCGCACGGGCCTGAGCGACCGAGCCGACCGCCACGGTCATCCGCTCCTGCGGCAGATTGCGGCCGAGATAGCCGAACGCGGCACCTTCCTCACCGAGCCGGTTGGCGACCGGGACCCGCACGTCGTCGAAGGCCAACTCCACCGTGTCCTGCACCTTGATGCCCAGCTTGTGCAGCACCCGGCCACGCGTGAAGCCGGGCATACCGTCCTCGACGACCAGCAGGGTGAGGCCGGCGCGCCGGTTGTCCGGGTCGGTCGACGTACGGGCCACGACGATCACCAGATCGGCGAGCAGACCGCCGGTGATGAAGGTCTTCGCGCCGTTGAGGACATACGAGTCCCCGACGCGGACGGCGGTCGTACGGATCCCGGCGAGATCGGACCCCGTGCCCGGTTCGGTCATCGCGATGGCGGTCAGCAGCTTCCCGGAGGCCAGACCGGGGAACCAGCGGGCGCGCTGCTCCGCGTCGGCGTAGGTGAGGAAGTACGGCAGGACGACGTCGAGTTGGGTGCGTACCGTGCCCAACGTCACCAGGGTGCGGGCCGCTTCCTCCTGGAGGACGACGTTGTAGCGGTAGTCGTCGAGGCCCGCTCCGCCGTGCTCCTCGGGGACGGCCGTGCTCAACAGGCCCAGGGAGCCGAGCTGTTCGAAGAACGAGCGGGGGAGCCGGCCGGCCTCCTCCCACTCGGCGTAGTGGGGGACCACCTCCTTGCCGATGAAGTCCCGCGCGAGCCGGCGGAACGCCACGTGGTCGTCGGTGAAGACGTCTCGGCGCACAACATCCCCTGTCAGGAAGCGAGTTCGGTGGCGTTGGCGGTGCCGCCGCCCTCGCACATCGTCTGGAGGCCGTAGCGGATTTGGTGGTCCCGCATGTGGTGGATCATGCGGGTCATCAGGACGGCGCCCGACGCGCCGAGCGGATGCCCGAGCGCGATGGCGCCGCCGAGGGGGTTGAGCAGCGCCGGGTCCGCACCGGTCTCGGCCAGCCAGGCGAGCGGGATCGGCGCGAAGGCTTCGTTGACCTCGAAGACGCCCACCTCCGAGAGGCCGATGCCTGCCTTGCGGAGCACCTTCTCGGTCGCCGGGATCGGTCCGGTCAGCATGAGGACGGGATCGGAACCGGTGACTGCACCCGCGCGGTAGCGCACGATCGGTGTCAGGCCCAGCTGGCGGGCCTTCTCCGGGGTCGTCACCAGCAGGGCCGCCGCGCCGTCGGAGATCTGGGAGGAGTTGCCCGCGTGGATCACGCCGTCCTCCTGGAAGGACGGTGTCAGTCGGGCGAGCGTGTCCATGCTGGTGCCTCGCCGTATGCCTTCGTCCGCTGTCACCGTGCTCGTGTCGGTGGTCACCGGCACGATCTGTGCCTCGAACGCCCCGCCGTCCTGTGCGGTCGCCGCCCGTTCGTGCGACAGCGTGGCAAAGTCGTCGAGGAGAGCCCGGCCCAGTCCCCACTTCTGCGCGATCAGCTCGGCGGAGACACCCTGGTTGAAGGAGAAGTCCTCGTAACGGGCGAGGACTTGGGGGCCGTACGGCATCCCGCCGGCCCGCGAGGCGCCGAGGGGGACCCGGCTCATCACCTCGACGCCGCCAGCCACCACGACATCCTGCTGACCGGACATCACCGCCTGGGCGGCGAAGTCCAGCGCCTGCTGGCTCGATCCGCAGGCCCGGTTCACCGTGGTCCCCGGGATGGTCTCCGGCCAGCCCGCGGCCAGGACGGCGTAGCGGCCGATGTTGCTGGACTGGTCGCCCAACTGGCCCACGCAGCCCCACATCACGTCGTCGACGACTTCGGGATCCAGGCCGGTGCGGTCCACGAGCGCGTGCAGGACGAGGGCGGAGAGGTCGGCGGCGTGCACGCCGGCCAGTCCGCCGTTCCGTTTGCCGACGGCCGTGCGGACCGCCTCCACCACCACTGCCTCACGCATCACGTGTCCTCCGTTGCCTGGGGCGCTGGTGTCCTCGGCACGGCCCAGCGCCCCGTGTAGTGCGCCGGGCGCCGCTCCGTGAACGCGGCGTACGCCTCCGGGACGTCCGCCGTGGCGAAGTTCATGGCCTGGGCCCGCGCCTCACCGGAAAGGGCCTCGCGCAGGGTGCGATCGGCGTTCTCGTTGAGGAGTGCCTTGTTCTGCGCGAGGGCGACCGGTGCTCCGGCCACCAACCGGGCGGCGAGGTCGTCCACGAAGGCGTCGATCTTGTCGGTGTCCACGACCCAGGTCACCAGGTTCAGGTCGCGGGCCTCCTCGGCGTCGATCGTCTCGGCCAGCAGCACGAGCCGTTTCGCCTGCTGCAACCCCACCAGCTTGGGCAGCAGCCACGAGCCGCCGCAGTCCATGGACAGGGCGCGGCGCGCGAAGATCTGCGAGAACGTGCTCTCCGGGGTGGCCACGACGAAGTCGCAGCCCAGGGCGATGTTCCAGCCCGCGCCGACCGCCACCCCGTTCACCTTGGCGATGGTGGGGATCGGCAGCTCGTGCAGGAGCAGCGTGACCTCGGTCAAGGTCCGCATCCGGTACAGGGGATGCTCGTCGCTGACGCCCTTGCGGATGTCGGCCCCGGAGCAGAACGCGCCGCCCGCACCGGTCAGGACCAGCGCACGCACCGTACGGTCACTGCCCGCCGCGGAGAGCGCCGCGCGCAGGGCCTCCCACAGCTCGGCATCGATCGCGTTCTTGCGCCACGGCCGGTTCAGCGTCAGGGTCCGGACACCGCCGGCGTCGCTCGTGAGGAGCACCGGCTGCTCGCTCATCGCACCGCTCCCTGCGTCCGGAGAATGGTGATCTCCTCGGCGGTGAGGCCGAGTTCGGCGAGTACGGCGTCGGTGTGCTGGCCGAGAGCGGGAATCGCGCCCATCGGAGGGTCGTATCCGGCGATGACCGGGGGCGGCAGCAGCGCCGGGACCGGACCGGACGGTGTGTCGATCTCGCGCCACCGGTCGCGGGCCCGCAGATGGGGGTGGGCGACGACGTCGCTGGTCGTGTTGTAGCGGGAGTTGCCGATCCCGGCCGCGTCCGCGCGGTCCTGCACCTCGGCGAGGTCGTGCCGTGCGCACCAGGCGCTGATCTCCGGCTCCAGCAGGGCACGGTGTTCCACCCGCCCGGCGTTGCTTCGGAACCGCGGGTCGTCCGCGAGGTCGGGGCGGTGGAGCAACTCCCGTGCCAGGCGCTGCCATTCACGGTCGTTCGTGGTGCCGAGGATCACGGTGTGGCCGTCGGTGGTGCGGTGGGCGCCGTACGGTGCCACGGCGGGGGAGCTCAGGCCGAGCGGCTGCTGTTCGACACCGGAGTGCTGGGTGTAGGTGAGCGGATATCCCATCAGCTCCGTCATCGTGTCGAACAGGCTCACCGCGACGGACGACATGCCCGGCCCGACTCCGCGCTCCTTGCCGCACAGCAGCGCGACGACCGACAGGGCGGCGTAGAGGCCGCTGCACACGTCGGCCATCGGCGGCCCCGGCTTGGCCGGCGCTCCGGGGTGGCCGGTCACCGCGCAGGCGCCCGACTCGGCCTGCACCAGGAGGTCGTAGGCACGCTTGTGGGAGAGGGGGCCGCCCGGGCCGTAGCCGTCGATCTCGACGGCCAGCAGGTCGGGGTGACGGGTCCTCAAGTCCTCGGGGGAGATGGCGAGTTTGGCGGTGGTGCCGGGGGTGAGGTTGGAGACGAGGACGTCGGCGCGCTCCAGCAGGCGGTGCAGGACACCCATGCCGCCGGGTGACTTCAGGTCCAGGGCCACCGACTCCTTGCCCCGGTTGACCCACACGAAGTGCGCCCCCAGCCCCTTGACCACGTCGTCGTAGTGGCGGGCGAAGTCGCCGCCCTGCGGGTTCTCCACCTTGATCACCCGGGCGCCGAAGTCGCCGAGCGTGCGGGTGCACATGGGGGCGGAGATCGCCTGCTCCAACGCCACCACGGTGATTCCGGCCAGCGGCCCGGTGCTCGTCATGTCAGCCCGCAGCCTTGAAGCCGGCGCGGAGTTCGTCCTTCAGCACCTTCTGGCTCGCGTTGCGCGGGAGTTGGTCGACGAAGCGGACGTGCCGGGGGACCTTGAAGTTCGCCATGTTCTCGCGGGCCCAGGCGATGACCTCCGCCTCGGTCGGCGGGTGCTGCGGGTCCGGGACGACGAAGGCACAGCCGACCTCGCCGAGCCGTTCGTCGGGAACGCCGATCACAGCGACCTGATGGACGTGCTCACAGCCGAGAAGCAGCTTCTCTATCTCCGCCGGATAGGCGTTGAAGCCGCCCACGATGTACATCTCCTTCTTGCGGTCGACGATGGCGAGATTGCTGTCGTCGTCGAGCCGTCCGATGTCCCCGGTGTGCAGCCAGCCCCCGGCGTCGATCGTCGCCGCGGTGGCCTCCGGGTCGTCCCAGTAGCCGCGGGTGACGTTGAAGCCGCGCACGAGGATCTCACCGTCGAGGCCGATCGGGACGTCGAGACCGTCGGGGGCGACGATCCGGACCTGGACACCGGGAATGGCACTTCCGGTCGTGCGCGCGACCGTCTCCTCGGAGTCCCCGAGCCGGGTCGTGGTCACCAGCGCCGTCGACTCGGTCAGGCCGTAGGCGCTCATCACGATGTCGAACGACAACTCCGTCTTCATGGCGCGGATCAGTGATTCCGGGATCGTGGTGCCGCCCGTCATGGACACCCGCAGCGACGACAGGTCGTGGTCGGCCCGGTCCGGATGGTTGACCAGGTCGTGGAAGATGGTCGGCGGTCCGAGGAGAATGCTCACCCGCTCCCGGGCGATGAGATCCAGCGCCCGCCCGGCGTCGAAGACGGGCATGGGAATGACGGTGACTCCGTGCATGAGGGAGGCCAGCCACCCCGCCTTGTAGCCGAAGCAGTGGAAGAAGGGCGGGATCACCAGAAAGGTGTCGGAGGCCTCGAAGGTGTACTCCTCGGCCATCCACCCGTACGCGCGCAGGGACTGGCCGTGCGTGAGCATCACGCCCTTCGGGTGGCCGGTCGTGCCGGACGTGAACATCACGTCGGACACGTCGTCCGGCGTCAACCGGTCGACCGACTCATGGGCCACGGACGCGGGAACGCCCTCTCCCGCACCGAGAAAGTCGTTCCACGCCAGCTCGGCCGCCCCTTGCGGACCGAGCACGGACACCGTCTTCTGCAGGGCCGGCAGGCCCGGATCGGCCTTGCGGAGTTCGCCGATGTAGTCGTTGCCGAGGAAGGGCGAGGCGAATACGGCCGCCGCCTCCGACTTCCGCAGGATGTAAGAGATCTCCTGTGCCTTGAAGCGCGTGTTGAGCGGAACCAGGATGCCCCCGGCACCGTGGATGCCCAGCGCGGCGAAGATCCACTCCGCCGAGTTGGGGGCGCACAGCCCGACCCGGTCCCCCGGCTTGACGCCGAGTGCGACGGTCGCGCGGACCGCGTCGACCATCCGCTGCTCCAGCTCCCGGAACGTCCACCGGCGGTCCCCGTCGATGAGTGCCGTGGCGTCCCCGAAGCGCCTGGAGGCCAGCCTGATGACGTGGGGGATGCTCAGGAATTCGTCGTCGTAGCGCATCAGTTGGCTCCAGGGCTAGCCGTTCGAGGGGAGACGCAGGATCCGCTTGGCGATGATGTTCCGCTGGATCTGCGAGGTGCCGCCGTAGACGGAGGCCGCACGGGAGTAGAGGTAGTCCCCGAACAACTCGCCGCCCTCCTCGACGAGTTCGACGGGGAAGACCTCAAGTGCCGTGTCGTAGAGACGCTGTTCGGTCCTCGTCATCAGCAGTTTGTCCACGGACGACTCCGGTCCCGCGACCTGCCCGGCGAGACGCTCGGCGGTACGGCGGCGGGCATGCGCCACGAGGACCTCGTAGTCCACGACACATCGGCCGATCCGGGACACCAGACCGTCGGGCAGACTGCCGGCCCGCTCGGCGGCGTGGCGCCGCAGCCGCTCGACGAGCAGCCCGTACTTCGAGATGTGCCCGGTGTCCAGGGCGTTGCGTTCGTACGACACCGTCGTCATCGCCAGCGCCCAGCCGACGCCCTCGGCGCCGACGCGCTCGGACTCCTCGATGCGGACGTCGTCCAGGAACAGCTCGCAGAACTCGTCGTCGCCGTTGGCCGCGCGCAGCGGCCGTACCGTCACGCCAGGGCGGTCCAGGGGTAGAACGAACGCCGAGATCGATTTGTGGGCCGGTGCCGAGCGGTCCGTGCGGGCCAGCAGCAGACACCGGCCGGAGTACTGGGCGTAGCTGGTCCAGAGCTTCTGACCGCGCACCGTGTAGTGGCCGTCGTGCCGCCCGGCGAAGGTACTCATGCCCGCCAGGTCGGAACCGGCGCCGGGCTCGCTGAAGCCCTGGCACCACACCTCGTCACCGGCCAACATCCGCGGCAGGAACCGCAGCCGCTGTTCCTCCGAGCCGAACTCCAGGAGCGCGTGGGCGAGATAGCCGATCCGGGGGACCCCCGGGGCCCGGCAGGCGCCCAGTTCATCGCTGACCGCGACCTGGTGCAGGGCGGTCAGGCCCCGGCCGCCGTAGCGCTCGGGGACGTCGAGGCCGACCCAGCCACCCGAGTGCAGCAGCCGGTGCCAGCGGTGGAGGAAGACCGGCAGCGGTTCGCCCGACTGCCGCTCGGGGAGAGGGTGTTCGGCCAGCCAGGCACGAAACTCCCGCCGCAGCCGGTCCAGATCAGCCGGGTCGCCGAAGTCCAGCGGAGTGTCGGTCATCGCGTCGCCTCCGGTACGGCCAGCGCGGGCAGCAGGTCGGCCGTCGTGACGAGCAGCGTCGCGCCCAGCCGCACCTTGCGCAGATACAGATGCGCGACGTGCTCCCACGTCTGGGCGATACCGCCGAAGACCTGCATCCCGGCGTAAATGGCCTCCAGCGCCGAGGAGTTGACCTCGGCCTTGGCGGCACGTGCCGCCGCCAGTGCCCGCTGCGGGGGTTCGTTGTCGAGGCACCAGGCCGCATAGCGCGTGACACTCGTGCACGCCTCCACCAGGACCGTCGCGTCCGCGAGGAGATGCTGTACGGCCTGGAAGGAGCCGATGGCCTGTCCGTACTGGTGGCGGACCCGGGCGTATTCAACCGCCTGCTCCACCAACGAGCCTGCTGCGCCCACGAGTTCGGCGGTCACGACAACCAACGTGTAGGCCTGCCAACGGAGGTGGTCCGGTGCGGTGAGACGGCCCACGGCCTCCACAGGAGCATCCGAGGGCACCGCGCGCAGCGAGCGCACGAGGTCTGTGCTCGGTGCCGCCGGGCCCAACTCGACCCGGGTGACGGTCCCTTCGGCGGCGACGCAGAGCGCGCTGTCGGCTCCCTCGCTGTCCCAGGCGACGAGTTCGGTCGGCGTCAGTCCGGGGAAACGGAGTTCACGAGTGAGCGCGACGGTGGGTGTCGTGGACGAGGTGTCGGTGCCGAGCAGCCGGAGCAGCTCCGGGGCGAGCAGGACCGTACCGAGCAGGGACGTGGTGAGTGGTCGGCGACCGTGTTCCTCCGCGAGCAGCGCGCACTCCTGCGCGGTCGCCGCCGGAGGAGACGAGCGCCGCAGATCCCTCAAACCCAGTTCTTCCAGGGCCTGTTGGGCGGCTGTCCGGGTCGACGGTTTGATCTCGTCCGCCGAGGCCACACCGTACCGGGTCGCCAGTGCGCGCACCATGTCACGGACCAGGACGAACTCCTCGCGCTCCACGCTCAGCGCTCCTCAGGGGGGTTCGCGCGCCGCTCGGCGCGGGTCGCGAGCTCGGTGATGATGCGGATGTGGTCGGGGCTGGTCATCGTGGCCCGCTCGGCCATCAGGGCCGCCTCCATGCCGCCGCGCGAGACCTGCTCGACCACGGCGGCGAGGGCCAGCTTGGTGGCGCGGAGGGCTTCGGCGGGCTGGGCCGCGAGCCGGTGGGCCAGGGCGACCGCCTCGCACATGAGGTCGTCGGGCGGGACCGTGCGGTTGGCGAGGCCCAGTTCGACCGCCTTGGGGGCGGGGATGCGATCCCCGGTGAAGAGGTACTCCTTGACCCGGAGCAGGCTTGTGAGCAGCGGCCACAGGGTGACTCCGCCGTCGCCCGCCACCAGGCCGACCGAGATGTGCGGGTCGGCGAAGTAGGCGTCCTCGGCCATCAGCACGAGGTCGCAGGCCAGGGCGAGGCTGCAACCCAGGCCCACCGCCGGGCCGTTGACGGCGGCGATCACCGGCAGCGGGAAGCGGATCATCTCGGTCTGGATGGTGCGGTCGAGCCGGATGGACCGCTCCCGCAGTTCCGGATCGGTGTGGTGGCGCAGGAGATGGTCGAAGTCGCCGCCGGCGCTGAACGCCCGGCCCGCGCCGGTGAGGACGACGGCTCGCGCCTTCGTGTCGTCCGCCAGCTCGCGCCAGACCTCGGACAGCCGTCGGTGCAGTTCCTCGGACACGCCGTTCAGCCGGTCGGGGCGGTTCAGGGTGACGATGCGGACGTCTCCGTCGGCGGCCACGGTCAGCACGGGACTCACCTTGCTCATACCGCGATGGTATTAAAGGTCAGACCGAAACTGTCAATGGGGTTGCACCAAGAAGAGAATCACATTCTCGCGATCGTTTCGCTCAGTTCTCCGGATCGGTGAGTTCCACGCCGTCGCGCCGGTCCACCTCTGCCGCGGCCCGGGCGAAGCCGCACACATGCCGTGTCATACGGCGCATCGCCGCCTCGCTGTCGCGATCCCGGATCGCCTCGGTGATCCGGGCGTGGGCGCGGGCGGTGAGCTTGCGGATGTCCGCGTCCATGAACTGCTCGATGTTGGTGGCCGCGTGGATCGACTGCGAGAGAGCGCTCATGAACCCGATGAGAAGCTCGTTCTCGCCGGCCCGCGCCACCGCGTTGTGCCAGTGGATGTTGGCGCGCAGGAAGCGCTGGATGTCCTCGCCCGCCGCGACGAGGTCCGCGTGGGCGTCGTCGAGTTCCGCGAGGTCGGCGTCCGTCCGTCGCCGGGCCGCGAGCGCCGCGCACGCCGGCTCGATCGCCTCCCGGGTCTCGTGCAGGTCCTCCAGGCGGATCCGCTGTCCCCGGATCACCAACCGCACGGTGTCGGCGAGCGATTCACGGCCCGGCCGGTGCACGAAGGCCCCGCCCCCGCGCCCCGGCCTGATCTCCAGGAGCCGTTCGACCTCCAGGATGCGCAGCGCCTCGCGCACCGTCGCCCGGCTCAGCCCCGTCTGCTCGACGAGCTGCCGTTCCGGCGGCAGCGCCATGCCCTCGGTGAACTCCCCGGAGAGGATCCGCTCGCGCACCTCCGCCGCCAGCACGTCCGACGCCTTGGGGACGGTGAGCGTGCCGAAGCGCGGCCGGGGCTCTCCGGCTCCGGCGCGTCCCCGGACGGTGCGGGAAGGGTGCTCGGCGCTCTGCACAGGTTCAGGCCTCTCGTCGCAGGCCGCGCTCATCGCGCTCGTCGGCCTCTTTGGCTGAACCATTCAACACAGCACACGCGCCGCCTGTCACATCACCATGCCGCCGTCCACCGGCAGTACCTGGCCGGTGATGAAGGAGGCCGCGTCCGAGGCCAGAAACACGAAACTGCCCGCGATCTCGGCCGGCTCGGCCCACCGGCCCAGCGGAATCCGGGCGAGCATCTGCGCCGCGAACTTCTCGTTGGTCCGGATCGTCTCCGTCATGGGCGTGGCGGCGAGCGGAGCCAGGGCGTTCACGAGGACGCGCCTGCGGGCCAGTTCGCGGGCGAGGGACTTCGTCAGGCCGATGATCCCGGCCTTCGCGGCCGAGTAGTTGACCTGCCCGAGCGTGCCGACCAGACCGGCCGACGAGGTGACGTTGATGATCCGCCCCTTCCCGTCGTCCGGCAGGAACGGCAGCGCGGCCTGAGCGCAGTGGAAGGTGCCCATCACATGGATGTCCAGGACCCGCCGGAACGCGTCCTCCTCCAGCTTGTCGAACATGGCCGGGGCGATGACTCCGGCGTTGTTGACCAGGATGTGCAGCGTCCCGTCGGCGAGCGCCGCCGCGCGTGTCACCGCCGCGTCGGCTCCGGACCGGTCCCGTACGTCGAGGGCGGCGCCGGCCGCCGTGAAGCCGGCGGCATTGATCTTCCCCGCGACCGCCTCGGCGGCGGACTCGTCGACGTCGGTCACCAGGACCGCGGCACCCGCGCGCGCCAGCGCCTCGGCGACCGCGGAACCGATACCGCCTCCGGCGCCGGTGACCAGCGCCGACCGCCCGGTGAGGTCGAACAGCCCTGTGCTGTCGGTCATTCAGTAGCTCCTCGGGAGTCCCAGCGTGTGCGATCCCAGGTAGTTCAGGATCATTTCCTGACTGATCGGCGCGATGCGCATCAGACGGGCCTCGCGGAAGTAGCGGGCCACGCCGTACTCCTCGGAGTAGCCCATACCGCCGTGGGTCTGCAGGGCCCGGTCGGCGGCCGTGAACCCGGCGTCGGCGCACAGGTACTTGGCGGTGTTCGCCTCCCGCCCGCAGGGCCTTCCGTTGTCGTAGAGCCAGGTCGCCTTGCGCAGCACGAGTTCGGCGGCGTCGAGGCGGGCCAGAGAGTCGGCGAGCGGGAACTGGATGGCCTGGTTCATGCCGATCGGGCGGCCGAAGACGACCCGCTCCTTGCCGTACTGGACGGCCTTGTCGAGTGATGCCCGGCCGATGCCCAGCGCCTCCGCCGCGATGAGCATGCGTTCCGGGTTGAGGCCGTCGAGGAGATAGCGGAAGCCCTGGCCCTCCTCGCCGACGCGGTCCTCGACGGGGATGCGCAGGTCGTCGATGAACAACTCGTTCGAGGTGACGGCGTTGCGGCCCATCTTCGGGATCGGGCGGATGTCGATCCGGTCGCGGTCGATGTCCGTCAGGAACAGGGTCATCCCGTCGGTCTTCTTGGTGACCTCGTCCGCCTTGCTGGTGCGGGTCAGCAGCAGGATCTTCTCGGACTCCACGGCCTTGGAGATCCACACCTTGCGGCCGTTGACGACGTAGTGGTCGCCGTCGCGCCGGGCGTACGTCGTGATGCTCGCGGTGTCGAGCCCGGCACCGGGTTCGGTGACGCCGAAGCAGACATGCAGGTCGCCGCTGGCGATGCGGGGGAGTGTCCGACGCTTCAGCTCCTCGGAGCCGTGCACCACCACCGGATGCATGCCGAAGATGTTCAGATGGATCGCGCTGGCCGCGTTCATGCCGCCGCCCGACCGCGCCACCCCCTCCAGCAGCAGGCTGGCCTCGGTGATGCCGAGGCCGTGGCCGCCGTACTCCTCCGGGATCGTGATGCCGAGCCAGCCGCCGCCCGCGACGGTCGCGTAGAACTCCGCCGGGAACTCGTGCGCCTGGTCCTTCTCCATCCAGTACTGGTCGTCGAAGTCGCGCAGCAGTCCGGCGACGGACTTGCGGATCGTTTCCTGGTCCTCGGTCAGTTCGAAGTCCATGGACTGTGGACCCTTCTTCGGTCTGGTTTTGAAACATATCAAAGGTCAGACCGAAGAAGGTAGAGTCCGGAGAACGAGCAGACCGGATGTCACGCGACTCCTACCGTCGAGTAATATCGCGCGCCAGGCCATCGGAGGAGGAACCGTGCCACGGTCCGCAAGCTCGTCGCTGCTGCTCGCCGGTCTGCTGGCGACGTCGGGGGCCGCCCACTTCGCCGCGCCGAGACAGTTCGACGCGATCGTCCCGAGGGCCCTCCCGGGGACGCCCCGGGGCTGGACCTACGCGAGCGGTGCCGTGGAACTGGCGCTGGCCGCGGGGATCGCGGTGCCGCGCACCCGGCGTACGGCCGCACTGGCCGCGGCGGCGTTCTTCGTCGGGGTGTTCCCCGCCAACGTGAAGATGGCGGTGGACTGGCGCAACCGCCCGGCCCCGCAGAAGGCGGCGGCCCTCGGACGGCTGCCGCTCCAGGTGCCCCTCGTACTGTGGGCGCGCAGTGTCGCGAAGAACAAAGGGGAGGGACCGTCATGAGCGGACGCCCGAACGTCGGTGACAAGATCGAGGACTTCACGTTGCCGGACGAGACCGGTGCGGAGCGCAGCCTCACGGAACTGCTCGCCGAGGGGCCGGTGGTGCTGTTCTTCTACCCGGCAGCCCTGAGCGCCGGCTGCACCGCCGAGGCCTGCCACTTCCGGGACCTGGCCGCCGAGTTCGCTGCCGTCGGCGCGCGGCCCGTCGGCATCAGCGGTGACACGGTCGACAAGCAGCAGGAGTTCGCCGGGAAGCACACCCTCGGCATGCCCCTCCTCTCGGACGTCGACGGGGCGATCCGGGAGCGGTTCGGAGTGAAGCGCGGTTTCTCGCTCGCGCCCACCAGGCGGGCCACCTTCGTCATCGGCGAGGACCGCACCGTCCTGGAGGTCGTCTCCAGCGAACTGCGGATGAACACCCACGCCGACCGCGCCCTCGCCGCACTCCGCGCCCACCGGAAGTGACCCTGAGGGCGCAAATGCCCTATCGCGGTTGATGCCACGCGGTAAAGGGACCATCCTGGACGATATGGAGCAGGCCTCCGCCGCGGCGGTCATCGATGCCCGAGGCATCGTGACGGGGTGGAGCGAGGGTGCCCGGACACTGACGGGATACCCGGCCGAGGAGGCCGTGGGACGGTCGGTGGGGGCACTCCTCGCCGAACCCCCGTCCGCCGCGTCCATCGCCGCGCTCGTCGGCCCGGTCGTCCTACGGCACCGGGACGGCTCCCCGCTCCGGATCGACGTGCGGGCGTGCCCGACGCTCTGCGCGGACGGTACGCCGCAGGGATACGTCCTCACCGTCGAACCGTCCGCCCCGCCCGCGCCCACCCTGGCCGAGCAGGCCTTCGAGCAGGCGTCGATGTCCCTGTCCGTCTTCGACACCCAGCAGCGCTATCTCCGCCTCAACGACGTCGCCTGCCGCGTGATGGGCGTACCCGAGGACGTCCTGATCGGCCGCTTCTTCCCGGAGAGCGTGGAGGACGCCGAACACAGCCGGGGCTTCCTGCGCAACCTGCGCCTGGTCGCCGAGACGGGCAGGCCAGTCCGCTACGACAGTTGGGCGGGCGCCCCCGCGCTGAACCGGGAGCACGCCTGGAGCATCGAGATGTGGCCCCTCAAGGACGCCTCCGGCGAGACGACGGCCGTCGCCCTCGCGGCGTTCGACAGCACCGAGCAGTATCTCTCCCGGCAGCGGCTGGCCCTGCTGAACGAAGCGGCGGCCGGCATCGGCACCACCCTCGACGTGGTGCGCACCGCCGAGGAACTGGTGGAGCTACTGGTTCCGCGCTACGCCGACTTCGCCAGCGTGGACCTGCTGCCGTGGGTGCTCGGCGCCGACGAACCACCACCTGCCCTGGACGGCGAGATCATGCTGCGCCGCGTCGCCCACGGCTCCGTCGAGGAGGGCACACCGGCTGCCGCCGTCCACCTGGGGCAGATGGACAGCCATCCACCCTCCTCGCCACCCGTGCAGGCCCTGCGCGAGGGACGGGCGGTACGCAGCCAGGCCGGCGAACCCGAGTTCGTCCGCTGGGTCGAGGACCGCAACGCGCGCTCCCCGGAAGGCCGTTCACACCGTGAGGGCGTCCACTCGATGATCGCGGTGCCGTTGCGGGCGCGCGGTACCACGCTCGGCGTCGCGGTGGCGGTCCGCATGGCCCACCCGGACGACTACGCGGCCGACGACGCCGTACTCGCCGAGGAGTTGGCCAGCCGCGCCGCCGTCTGCATCGACAACGCGCGCCGCTTCGCCCGCGAACGCTCCACCGCGCTCGCCCTCCAGCACAGCCTGCTGCCCAGAGGCCTGCCCGGACAGGCGGCGGTCGAGGTGGCGCACCGCTATCTGCCCTCCGGGTCGCTCGCGGGCATCGGCGGCGACTGGTTCGACGTGATCCCGCTGTCCGGCAGCCGGGTCGCCCTGGTCGTCGGCGACGTCGTCGGACACGGCATCCCGTCCTCGGCGACCATGGGCCGTCTCTGCACGGCCGTGCGTACGCTCGCCGACGTCGACCTGCCGCCCGACGAACTCCTCACCCACCTCGACGACCTGGTGACCCACCTCGCGACGGACGACACCGGCGACGAGGTCGCGGAGCTCGGCGCCACCTGCCTCTACGCCGTCTACGACCCCGTCTCCCGCCGCCTCACCATGGCCGCCGCCGGACATCCGCCGCCGGCGCTCGTGCTCCCCGACGGCACCGCGAGCCTCGTCGCCATGACGGCGGGACCACCGCTCGGCGTCGGCGGACTCCCCTTCGAGGCGGTCGAGTTGGAACTGCCCGAGGGCTCCACCGTGGCCCTGTACACGGACGGGCTGATCGAAGACCGCGACCGCGACGTCGACCACGCCAGCGTCGAACTGTGCCGTGCGCTCACCGCGTCCGCCGAGTCGCTCGACGCGCTGTGCGACTCGGTGCTGAAGGCCGTGATGCCGGAGGAACCCAGCGACGACGTGGCCCTGCTGCTGGCGCGCACTCGCGCACTGGGCGCCGACCGCGTCGCCACCTGGGACATCGAACCGGACCCCGCGCACGTGGCCGGGGCCCGGCAGGCCGCCACCGAGCAACTGACCGCCTGGGGACTGGACGAGGAGGCCTTCGTGACCGAACTGGTCGTCAGCGAACTCGTCACCAACGCCATCCGCTACGGCGTACCGCCCATCCAGCTCCGCCTCATCCGCGACCGCGCCCTCATCTGCGAGGTCTCCGACGGCAGTTCCACCTCACCGCATCTGCGCCGCGCCCACGCCTACGACGAGGGCGGGCGCGGACTCCTGCTCGTCGCCCAGCTCACCCAGCGCTGGGGCAGCCGGCAGACCGGCGGCGGCAAGACGATCTGGGCCGAACAGTCGCTGCCGCCGCGCTGACCGGACCGCTCACTCGAAGGGGCAGCCGGGGTTCGGCGCGTCCTCCGAGAACGGTGCTCCGTGCGGCAGGACGTACAGCACGTCGAGGACGAGAGGCGTGCTCCCCAGGTTGCGGCCGATGTGCACATTGCCCGAGCCGGCCGGCTCCTGGATGGCGCTGCCGGCCCGGTAGACGCCGTCGGAGGCGCAGCTCGCGTCGAAGTGGCTGAGCGTGCCCTGCTTGACGACGCCGTACAGGGGGCCGTCGTGGTAGTGCCAGCCGGTGGCCTGGCCGGGCGGAATGGTGATCTCGCGCAGGGTGTAGTCGGTGTCGCCGACCGTGGTCTGGCTGATCAGCCGGGCGGTGACACCGGGTCCCGCCGGAGTCGCCTGGGCGGCGGTGCCGACCAGCAGGGCCGCGGCGGCCACCGACCCGGTCACGGCGGTACGGAACGCGTTGCGCATACGAGGGCCTCTCGGCTAGATCGTGAGCATCCGCCGTGAACATAGAGGCAGGGAAGGGCAGTTGGCAGCCACAACACGAACTTCCCCGGAAACCTCAGAACTCCTCGTGCGTCTCCGGATCTCCGCCGAGGCGCTGCGGAGAGTGCTCGGAGAGGGCGGCCAGTTGGGCCGGTCCGAGTTCGAAGCCGAAGATGTCCAGGTTCGCGCGCTGCCGGTCCGGGTCCGCCGACTTGGGGATCGGAACCGCCCCCAGCTGTGTGTGCCAGCGCAGCACCACCTGGGCGGGCGTCACCTCGAACGCCTCCGCGACCGTCACGACCGTGGGGTCGTCGAGCAGCTCGGAACCGCGCCCGAGAGGGCTCCAACTCTCGGTGAGAACGCCCTTCTCGGCGTGGAAGGCACGCAGTTCGTCCTGCGGGAACAGCGGATGCAGCTCGATCTGGTTGACGGAGGGCAGCACACCCGTCTCCTTCTCCAGCCGCTCGATGTGCTCGGGCGTGAAGTTGGAGACGCCGATCGACCGGACGAGACCCTCCTCGCGGAGCTTGATCATCGCCTTCCAGGAATCGACGTACTTGCCGACGCGGGGCAGCGGCCAGTGGATCAGATACAGATCCACGTACTCCACGCCGAGCCGCGTCCGGGACTCCTCGAAGGAGGCGAGGGTCTCCTCGTAGCCGTGGTGGCGGCCCGGAAGCTTCGTCGTCACGAGGATCTCCTCGCGCGGCACCTCGCTGCGGGCGATGCCACGGCCGACGCCGGTCTCGTTGCGGTAGTTCGTGGCCGTGTCCACCAGGCGATAGCCCATGCGCAACGCGCCGTCGACGGCTTCCTCGGCCGTCGCGTCGTCCATCGGCCAGGTCCCCAGACCGATGGCGGGGATCTTCGTTCCGTCGTTGAGGGTGTGCGTCGGGATGCTGATCACGGTCGACCTTCCCTTGACTGTGCGGTACAGCCAGTATGGGCAGCCGACGCGACGGCCCGCGAGGCAGGGCCGCCCGGCCCGGTGGAAAAGGCTTTGTGAGGGCCGAGTTCAGGGGCGCGGACTCGTCGTGGCGAAAGGGTCGGAGGACGTAACCCCGATGGCACCGACCGGCATCCCCGAACCCGTACTCGTCGACGCGCTGGGCTGTTCACGCACGCGCGGGTGCGTGGGGCGCAGTCCCTCGCGGATGGCGGGTACGGCGGCGGGTCCGCGCCGGAGCAGCTCACGGAAGGCGCCGGGGCGGCGCGGCTCACAGTGCTGCAAGCTGCTGGACGAGCCGCTCGTCCCGGACGCGGGGGTCTGTTTCCCGGACCGCGTCGCGCTGCTGCCCCGCGCGATCCGGCTCCTGGAGCGGGATCCGGACCCCCGGGTGCGGGCCAGGGCCGTCGAACTCGTCGGACCGTGGGTGCACAGCCGCCCGGACGCCCTCGCGGCCCTGACCCGCGCCCGAGACGCCGGCCCGCCCCCGCCGGTCCGCAAGAAGGCCGGGTGGTACACGCCCGGCAGCCCGATCCACCGCCGGACCACCCCCCCCGGGCCCGCGTGCGCCACGAGTCGCTGAACCAGGTCCGGGCGGCAGCCCGGTCGCCTCCCACGGTGATCGCTGTCACGATCTTCCTTGGAACCGGTACGACCTGGGTACGACCCGGAAGGGACGACCCACCGGGCACGTACGACGACGGAGCACGCATGACGACGGACAGCGGTACGACGGACGAGGCGACAGGGGTGGACGGCATGGAGCTGCGGCCGGTCGCCGGGCACATCGGTGCCGAGATCACCGGTGTCGACCTGGCCGCTGAACTCGACGACGCCGTGGTCGCCGCGATCCGCGCGGCGGTGCTGCGCTGGAAGGTCGTGTTCTTCCGGGACCAACGGCTCGATCACACCGGACATGTGGCGTTCGCGCGGCGGTTCGGGCAACCGGTCGTGCTCGGACGGCGCGGCAGCGCCTCACCGGCCGGCTTCCCCGAGGTCGAAACCACCGCGGACCGGCTGGAGTTGGGCGGCCGGTTCGGCATGGAGCACGAGGAGTGGCTGGAGCGACGCCGGCACACCCTGCTGCGCGGCTGGCACTGCGACCACGGCGCCCGCGTCGACCCGCCGGCCGCGACGATCCTGCGCGCCGAGACCGTCCCGCCCTACGGCGGCGACACCACCTGGTCGAACCTGGCCGCCGCCTACGCCGGACTGTCGCAGCCGGTAAGGGAGTTCGTGGACGGGCTGCGGGCCGAACACCGGCTCGGCGTCGGCTACCAACCCCGGCCCGGCGACGACGCGTACGTCCGCCATCTGCTGGACCACCAGGTCGCCTCGGTGCACCCGCTGGTACGGGTGCATCCCGAGACGGGGGAGCGGGTGCTGTTCGTCAACGGCTACTACCTGGAGCAGATCACCGATCTCTCCCGCTCGGAGAGCGCCGCGATCCTGGAGCTGCTGCTCGCGCAGGCGACCCGGCCCGAGTACACCGTCCGGTTCCGCTGGGAGCCGGGCAGCGTGGCCTTCTGGGACAACCGGGCCACCATCCATCTCGCCCCGAGCGACAACGCCCACCTGGGCTTTCCCCGGACCATGCACCGTGTGATGCTCACCGGCGACATACCGGTCGGGGTGGACGGCAAGCCGTCGGAGCCCATCGTCGGTACCGAGCCCGGTCGTTGGTGAGGTCAGACGGTGGCCTGCCACCCGAGCGCCGGTCCCAGCCTCGTCGCCATGTCCGTGAGGATCTGTACATAGTCCTCGTGCTCGAAGGTGAACGGCAGCGCGAACGCCACCTCGTCGATCTCCCTGAACGCGGCGTGCGCGTGCAGGAGTTCGGCGATCTCCGCCGAGGTGCCGACCAGGTCCGGCGCGAACATCAGCCCGGCCGGCCCCTGCGGTGACCTCGTGCGGGGAGTGCGCTTGCGGGCGAACTCCTCGTACTTCGCCCGCTGTTGGGGCGACGCGGAGTCGGTGGGGATGACCACCAGCCCCTGCGAGACACGGGCCGCGTCGCCGTCCGGGTGATGCGCGCGGAACGTGCGGATGTGGGAGAGCTGGATCTCCGCGAAGTCCCCTGACTCGTCCGGCCCTTCGGCCTTGACGACACTGCTCGTCAGGAAGTTCATCCCGTGCTCGCCGGCCCACTTCGCCGAACTCGCGCTGCCGCCGCCGTACCAGAGCCTGCGGCCCAGACCGGGGGAGTGCGGCTGCACCCGGTCCGAGAACACCTCGAAGCCCTCGACCCCGCTGAAGTCGGTGGCCGGCTTGCCCCGCACGAAGTCCAGGAGCCGCCGCACCCGCTCGTAGCCGAAGTCCTCGGAGTCGCCCGTGTCCGGGTACAGCGCGTCCTTGACGTGGTCGTAGTGCATCGGCGGGCCGACACTGACACCCGGGTTGATACGGCCCCCGGACAGGATGTCGACGGTCGCCAGATCCTCCGCCAGCCGCAGCGGGTTCTCCCAGCCGAGCGGGATCACCGCGGTGCCGAGTTCGATACGGCTGGTGCGTTGCGAGGCCGCCGCCATGATCGCGACGGGGGAGGAGATGCCGTACTGGAGATGGCGGTGGCGCAGCCACGCGCTGTCGAAGCCGAGCCGCTCGCCCAGTTCGATGATCTCCAGCGTCGACTCGTGGCCCCGGCGCGGATCGGCCTCGTCGAACAGGCCGATCGTCAGGAAGCCCAGCTTCCGCAACGGGCGTGAGGTGGGCGACACGGGCTCCTCCGGCGGTCGTGCGTCAGTTCTGCCTCGATTGTCGCACCCGGACATTGCGGGAGTGTGATCAGCGCAGCGGGATGACGACCTCGTCCTCGACCGGCGGGTCGATCTCCTGGGCACGGTTGCCGGTGGCCGCGAAACAGCGCAGGCGGACCGCCTCCGGGGTGACGTCCAGCCGAAGGAAGCACTTGAAGAACGGCGGGCTGTACGTCACCGAACTGGGCGAGAAGAGCTGGGTGTAGATCTTCCGCACCGGAAGGCGGAAACGCGAGGTCCGTTCGGGCCGGCCGCCCGCGCCCAGCAGACTCGCGACCAGCCGGATCCGCCGGGTGACGCGGACCGGCGGGCCCGGGGTGCGGGTCGGCGGGATGCCGAGGCGCTCGCAGATCACGGCCGTCGCCTCGGCCTCGGTGAGGGTGAAGAAGCGGCGCAGGTGGAGGCGGCGTCCGTACAGCCCGCTGTAGAAGGCCAGGGAGTCGCCGCGCAGTGGATAGCAGCGGAAGTCCTGCTCGGTGACGTTCGCGATGTTCACGCGCGGGACGGTGTGGGTCGCGTGCATGAACGCGCCGCCACCGCCCGAGACCACGTACTGGAGCGTACGGCCGTCCGCCAACCGCACGGGATACCGCTGGTAGTTGTGGATGTCGCCGCCTATCGCCGCCACGAAGCGGTGGGCCGGGTCGCTCACGATGTCGTCGACCGTGCCGCCGCCCTCGATGGCGCAGGGGTGGTGCTCGCCGTCCACGTACAGCGGCGATCCGGTGATGAGGATCTTCGGCGTCGGTCCCTTCGCCATCTCGCGCAGCCAGGCGCCCTGTTCGGCGTCGATCGTGCCCAGCAGGCCGGTGTCGATGCCGATGATCCGCACCGGTCCCGCGTCGATCGCCCAGTACGGACCCGGCTGGACGGCCTGTTGGAGCGGGGAGGAGCGCAACTCCCGTGCCTTGTCCAGGTGTTGGCCGTCGGACGGGCGGGAGTGGTGCCACAGCAGCGCACGCCACCAGGCACGCGTCAGCGGTCGCGGCGAGGGCGGTGCGGGCAGCGGCGGCGCGTCGTCGCAGAAGACGCGCATGAAGCCGCCGAGGCCCTCGTACCAGTCGTGGTTGCCGGGTATCGCGTAGATGGGCGCCGGGTAGTCGTGGTAGGGCCGGAAGAACTTCGTGTCGTAGTCGTCCGCCGTGCCCACGGGATAGATGACGTCGCTCGCGATGACGGCGAAGTCCGTTCCCTGACTCACCTTCAGAAAGCCCGGCACGACGGCGTATTGGGGATCGTCGCCCTCGCCCGTGTCGCCGATGACCATGAAGGAGAAGGTGTCCGCGTCGTCGCGCCGGATCAGCTTGTCGGCGGGTGCTCCGGCGGCCGTGCGCTGCGCCACCCAACGGCTTCGGGTGCTGCCGGTGGGGTCCCCGAACCAGGACGCCAGCACACCGTTGCGCGCGGCCCACAGGGTCTTCGGGTCGAGCCACGAGACCTTGTCGACATGGGACGGCATGAGCTGCTGGTACGCGCCGCGTTCCGCCGATCCCCAACCGGCGCCCTCAGGGGTATCGCGTGAAGATTCAGACACCGGTGCACCGTAACAACGGGCCCTGCCAGGGAGATCGGCAGGGCCCTGGCAACATCACCCCGCATCCGCATCAAGGTGTACGACGACTGAACTCCGCCCGTGGCGCGCGCAGTTGGTCACCATTCCCGGCGTCGGCGCGAGGTCCCGTACGGGTCCTGGCGGCCGGGTGAGGGCTTGGGCGGGGTGCTGTAGGCGTTTCGGGGACTCGCCGGTGGGGCGGCCGGGCCCCGATGCGGGGTCGGGCTCCGGCGACTGCCCGGCGCAGCGGGCGGGCTCTCGTAACGGCCCGGGGTGCCGACGGCCGGTCGGCCCGATGTGCCGGAGTACGCGGCGGGCTGCTCGCGGGCGGTGTCCGAGCCCGTGACGGGGTGGCGGGCGAAGGACTGGTCCCAGTTGCCCTCGCCCATCACCAGCAGCGGGTCGAACATCACGACGACCCCGGCCAGTACCAGGAAGACGATCGGCCCCAACAGCATCGGAAGCAATAAGGAGTTGGGCGAGTCGCCCGACCATGCTCCGCCGCTGCCGTGCAGATGGACGCTCATGGCGGCCATGCCCGTGTAGTGCATCCCGGTCACGGCCACGCCCATCACCAGGCTGGCGCCCAGGCTCGTCAGGAAGCCCCGGATGGAGACGGCCGCCCACAGGGCCGCCGTCGCGGCGACGATGGCGATCACCACGGAGAGCGCGACCATGGCCGTGCGGTACTCGATCGTGCCGTTCAACTCCAGGGCCGCCATGCCCAGATAGTGCATGGCGGCGACTCCGAGACCGGTGATGACACCGGCCGCGGACAGTGTGCCGGTGGTGGCGCCGCGGTAGCCGACGGCGAACACACCGATGCCGACCACGACGATCGACACGGCCAGACTCAGCACCGTGAGGCCGACGTCGTAGCCGATCCGGGTCTCCTCGACCTGGAAACCGATCATCGCGATGAAGTGCATCGTCCAGATGCCGCTACCGATCGCTGTCGCGCCGAGCGCGAGCCAACCCGCCTTCCACGACTGTTGGTTGTGCAGGGACCGCACCACGCAGCGCAGTCCCAGAGCCCCTCCGAGACAGGCCATCAGATAGGCCGCCACCGGGGTCACCGCACCATAACGAAACCCGTCGATCGTGCCTTGCATGAGCCAACTCCCCCCAGAGTTCTGGCTTCTTGTGGGGGGAGTATGTATGGATCGAGGCCCGGCCGCGCAACCTTTTCACACCGGAAGTCGACTAACTCTCAGCTTTCGGGAGGCTACTTCGGTCGCAACGGGGTTGATACGGGGACAGAAGCGGTCAGGGCTGTTGCGGCTTGTCGCGGTCGATGAAGTCGTTGGCCTTGTCCTGCGCCATGTCGACCTGCTTGGCGTGCTTGCTGCCCGTGCGGTCGTCGATCATGTCTCCCGCCCGGTCCACGCCTTGCTTGGCCTTGTCGGGGTGCTGACCCAGCATTCCCTTGACCTTGTCCATGAACGACATGGGTGTCCTCCTTCGGACGTGCGTTGGCCCTCCCAGCATCCCCCGGCTTCCCGCGAGCCGCATGTCGGTACGTCCCGAGGTGCGTCCCGGCGGCCCGGACGAGGGTCATACCGCGCAGGTCGGGGCGGGTTCGGCCGCATCCGTGTCGCGGGCCTCGCGGGTAGGGGACACGGCGAGCAGAAGAGCCTGGAGAACCGCCCCGGACAGGCCCACCCACAGGGCGAACCGGTAGCCGACCCGGTCGGCGAGCAGACCGCCCAGCGGTGCCCCGACCGCCACCATTCCCCAGTTGAACGAGCGGATCGTGGCGTTCATCCGCCCGCGCAGCCGGTCGGGAGTGACCGCCTGGCGGTAGCCCATCTCCACGGGACTCTCGACCGAGATCGCGAAGGAGACGACGAAGAAGGCCGACGACACCGAGGCCAGGGCCCACGGCCCGCGCTGGGCGAGGACCAGGGGCAGCCAGCCGACGGCGGCGAGGAGACGGCCGGCGATCAAGGTGACGGCGACATCGAACCTCCGCGCCACCCGCGCGGACAACGCGCCGCCCAGCACACCGCCGAGGCCCGCGCAGGCATACGCCACACCCAGACCGAAGTCCCCGACCCTCAGCTCACGCAGCGCGAAGACCACGAAGACCGTACTCACGACGGTGTTGAACAGAAGCATCAGATGCGAGGTCAGCGCGATGGACGCCAGGGTGCGACGGCGGTAGACCCAGGCCACCCCCTCACGCAGTTCGCGGACCACACCGAGCCGCGCGCCTCGATCGGGCACGGGATCGTGGGCCCGCACCGAGCCGAGCAGCAGGCCGGACACCAGATAGCTGACGGCGTCCACGAGCACGGCGAGCGGCGCGCCGACGAGCCTGATCAGCACGCCGGCGATCAGCGGCCCGGTCGACCCGGCCGCCGCGTCGGCCTGCCCCACCCGGGCATAACCCGCGTTGAGAAGCTCCTTGGGGACGAGCCGCGGCACGTAGGAATGGTTGGCCGCGTCGAAGAACAGACAGAGCGTCCCGAAGGCGAAGACGCACGCGCACAGTGCGGCGATGCCGAGCCGGTCAAGGGCGTACAGCAGCGGGATCGCACCGAGCAGGGCGGCCTTGCCGAAATCCATCGCCACCATCACCGGCCTGCGCCGGCACCGGTCCACCAGCACCCCCGCCACCAGGCCGAACAGCAGATAGGGAGCCCAACGGGCCGCGCTGACCAGCCCCACCTCCGTGGCGGACGCGCCCAGGGTGACGGCGGTCAGGATCTGCAGCGCGAGCCCCGATATCTGCGAACCGAACGCCGAGACCGCCGAAGCGGTCCAGAACCGTACGTACCCAGGAACCTCCACCAGGCGCGACATGATCGGACCGTATCAGCGAAGTGCGGGTGGGCCGGGGGGTGTTGGCGGTCCTGCGTGCCGGGAGGCGACGGCGTCGCCCGGTCCCGGAACCGATCACGCGAGGAACGCCGTCGCCACCGCCGTTCCCGCCCGCAGCGCGGCGACCGGATCGGCCGCCTCGTCCAGTTCGATGAGCACCGTGCCGGCGCCGGGGGTGCGGGACATCGCGTCGGCCCAGCCCTTCCAGTCCACGATGCCCGTGCCCAGCTCGGTCATGTACGGCTGCTGCCGGGCGAAGACCGTTTCGTCGATGGTGAGTTCGACATCGATGGGCTTGACCGCGTCCTTCCAGTGGGCGAGGGCGACGCGGGGTGAGTGACGGCGGGCAACGGCCACCGGGTCGCCTCCGCCGAGTGCGATATGACAGGAGTCCGGGCACAGCCAGACATAGCGCGGATCGGTCAGTGCCATGAACAGATCGATGTCACGCTCATACCAGAGCGTGCTGTTGGACTCCGTGTGGAAGGCGAGCTTCACGCCCTGCCGGGAGACGGCCTCGCCCACCGCGTGGGCGAGGCCGGCCATGCGGGTCATGTACGCGGCGTCGACGAAGAAGGGCGGCCGGGTCCCGAACGTCGTCCGCATGGGCAGTCCCGCGACGAGGAGTTCCGCCCCCATGTCGGCCAGGAAGGCCGCGCGTCGCTCGGCGTCGGCGACGATCGCGGGCAGGTTGTCGGCG
This sequence comes from Streptomyces sp. NPDC005492, assembly GCF_040605995.1. Lineage (NCBI taxonomy): Bacteria > Bacillati > Actinomycetota > Actinomycetes > Kitasatosporales > Streptomycetaceae > Streptomyces > Streptomyces sp. NPDC005492. The sequence goes on along the minus strand of NZ_JBEXDX010000015.1, from coordinate 44,019 downwards.
TCCCGCCAGTCCGGGCAGTCGCTCCCCGCGATGAACGCGCTCACGACGGACAGTCCCCTGGCCGCCAGTTCGCGGCGGAAGGCCGGCGCGCTGCCGAAGGCCCGTAGCGCCGACTCGATGTCGCCCGGCGCGAAGGTGAGTTCGAGGCCCGTGACACCGGCCTCGGCCAGCGCTGCCATCACCCGGTCCCAAAAGGCCCCGGGGTTCGCCGAAGCCCAGTCGCGCACCGCGTCCGCGGAGGCCAGGCCCCAGAAGTCGGGGTGGTAGAACGTGACCACGTCGGTCGCGAAGCGCGGAGTCACTCGGCACCGCCGCGGGCGTTGTAGACGACGATGCCGTCGGCCTCGTCGACGGCATCGCGATAGTTCCGGAACACGGCCAGCGCCTCGTCCCGAAGCACGTCCCCCACGACCTCGATGCCGCGGGCCTCGAACTGCTCGGCCCAGTCCGCGCCGAGCGGGCCCTCGTCGAAGGTGGTGATCTCCTCCAGTTCCGGACCCTCGCCCGCGACCACCAGTCCGCGCACCCCGGACCACATGGTGGCGCCGTAACACTGGACACAGGGGCGCCAGTTGACGACCAGTTCGTGGGTCGGGAGGCCGGTGGCGCCGAGGTCCCAGCCGCCGGTCGCCGTCTGGGCGAGACCGAGCGCCACGACCTCCGCGTGTGCGCTGGAAACGCCGGAGGAGAGAACGACGTTCACGCCCACCGAGACGATCCGGCCGGTGTCGCGCTCGGCGACGAGGGCCGCGAACGGACCCCCGTCGCCCTCCCGCCAGTTGCGGTCCGCGAGCCGGTGCACCAGACGCATCCGGTCCTCGCGGCCGGGGACGACCGGCGGCACGTCCGCCAACTCGTCGTCGATCCACGCGGGCAGGGCCACGCGGTACTCCTTGGCTGTCGTGATCACGGTCGAACTTCCTTTCAGCGCGCGGCGAGCGGCACGGTGCGGGTGGTGACGGCACGGGCGGTCCGTACGGCGGTCACCGCGCCCGTCAGGGTGACGTTGGCGGCCATCGCCGTGGGGATCACGCCGGTGCCGGCGACGAACAGGTTGTCGAACCCCCACACCCGGCCGTCCGGGTCGCACACGCTGGACCCGTCGTCGGCGGTGCCCGACCGGACGGTGCCGGTGAGGTGCAGGGACGAGCCGGGCGGGAGCAGGGCGAGTTCGGTCCCGGCGTCGAAGCGGCCGAACTCCTCGGCCAGTGAACGGGTTTCGGCCAGTGCCCGGTCGATCAGCGCGCGGTCGGTCCCGGAGTAGTCGAACTCGACGCCGATCCGCGGAAGTCCGGCGAGGTCGGTGTGCGACTCCGAGAAGACGAGCCGGTTCTCGGGGCGCGACTCGACGGGCACGAGCAGCGCCAGACCCACGGCATGGGCGAGCGGGCGGCCGTTCCCGTCGACGTACGTCCGGTTCATGATCTGGCCGTGGAACGGCTGTGCCGCCCCGTTCCGCGGCAGCCAGAGCGAGTCCGTGCTGAACTCGCCGGTGCGCGGCAGGGGCAACTCGTCGAGGGCGATGCCGAACCGGTCGAGGTCGAGCAGGACCTGGGCGGTGATGAACGCGTGCTCGTTCAGGTACCGGCCCAGTGCCTCGGGGCGGATCCCCGAGGCGAACAGCAGTTGCGGGGTGCGCAGTGCGTCGGCGCACACGATCACCGTGCCCGCGTGGAGTTCGGACTCCGTGCCGTCGGCGACGGTGCGCAGCCGGGCGCCCCTCACTCGCCCCTCCGCGACGATCAGTCGGGTGGCCAGCGTGCCGGTCATCAGGGCGAAGGCGGGGTCACCGCCGGCCGCGATCGGCGGGAAGATCGTCCCCGGTGCCGTGCGCGGCATGGGGCCCGAGGCCGTAGCCGTGACGGCCATCGGCATCGGCTGCGGGCGCCGGTCGCCGGGTGCGGTGTCGTCGTAGCGGCGGCGCAGTACGTCGAGTACGGTCCGGCCGACCCCGGTCGGGCCGATGGGGGAGGGCGTGACGGCCAGCAGACGGCGTGCGGTATCGACGTCGGCCGCCCAGCGGTCCGGGTCGCCGAAGTCGAACACCTCGTCCCCGGCGGGCCACGGGGTCGCGGCGGTCCAGTGCACGCCCATGCCCCCCGCGTTCCACGCGAGCGCCGACGCGGGCATCGCCTCGGCGTCCTCCCCGAAGGTGAGCGCGTGGAACATGCCGGGCGTCAGGTCGGCGAGGCTGTCCGCGACCTCGTGCACCACCTCGGCACCGGTGTACATGGCCTGGATGCCGGAGTCGACCTGCTCGTTGTACCGCGACCACAGGGCCGGGTCGGCGACGTCGTGCAGATGCAGCCCGGGTGCCTCGCCGATCGCGCTGCCGCCGTCGACCATCGTGACGGTCAGCCCCGGATCGCTGTCCCGCAACAGCCGGGCCACGACGGAACCCATGATGCCGCTGCCCACGATGAGGACGTCGGTGTACGGGGTGTCGGTCACTGGAAGACTCCAAAGTCGTTTGCTGTGGGGAGAGTTACGCGCCGGTGACCAGCGGGCCGAACAGCTCGGTGTCCATCCGGTCGAGTGCCAGCTTCACGGCGCCGATCAGCGCGGCGTCGCGGCCCAGGCCGGTGGCCCGGAGTTCGATCGCGGGGGTTCGGGCGGCGCGCATCGCCTCGCGCACCCGGGGCAGCAGCACGTCGGCCGCGTCCTCCAGACCGCCGCCCAGCACGATGAGCGAGGGCGCGACCGTCCACGACAGGGTGGTGAGGATCGAGGCGATGTTCTCGACGAACTCGTCGACCTCGGCGAGTGCTCCCGAGTCCCCGGCCCGAGCCGCCTCGAAACGGGCCAGCGCCACCTCGCTTCGGGCCGCCTCCGGTGAAGTCAGCCAGGCCACGGGGCGGTCCTGGATCGTGCCGGTCGGGATCGACCGCGCCTCGACGATCTCACCGGCGGCACCGTCCAGACCCCGGTGCACGGCCCCTCGGATCAGGATGCCGAGACCGGCCCGGTTGCCGAGGATCGCCCATACGACGTTGTCGTGGTCACCGGCCACGCCCCGCCAACGCTCCGCCAGCGCACCGAGGTTGGAGTCGTTGTCGGCGAACCAAGGCATCCGGACCCGCCGACCGAGTTCGGCGGGCAGATGTACGCCCTCCCAGCGCGTGGTGTGCACCAGTCGTCGTACGACACCTTCGTCGTCGATGGCGCCACCGCTCGCCACCGCACCGGCGCGCAGCCGGTCCGGGGAGCCGCCCGCGTCGGCGAGGGCCTCGCGCACCAGGGCCGCCGCGTCGTCGAGTGTGGTCTCCGGGTCCTGGTAGGCGCGCAGCGGGCGATGTGCCCGGCCGACGATGCGGCCGCGTACGTCCGCGATGACCGCCGAGGCGTCCGCGGTGTTGATGCAGACCGCCGCCAACAGGGCGTGTTCGGCACGCAGTTCGTATCGCCGGGCGGGGCGTCCGGCACTGCCGCTGGTTGGTATCCGCTCCAACTCGGCCACCCAGCCCGCCTCGACGAGCGAGTCCAGGATCAGCTCGATCGTACGGCGGGACAGACCCGCCCCCTCGGCGAGCGCGGTGAGCGTCGTCGGCCCCGCCGACACCGCGAGCGCGCGCAGGACGACCGAGGTGTTGACGCGCCGCACGGCGCTCTGGTTCATCCCCGACATCGACACCCCTCCAGCCCGCACGGTCGCCGTCGTCTCCGTCACCGCATTCCCGATCCGGCGATGCCCTGCACGAAGTAGCGCTGGAGGAACAGGAAGAGCACGAGGACCGGCAGCATCACGACGATCGCGCCGGCGAGGACGAGGCCGTAGTCGGTGACGTGCTGGGCCGCCTGGCTGGTGGCGGCGAGGCCGACCGGCAGGGTGTAACTCGACGTGCTCTGGGCCACGATGAGCGGCCAGATGAAGTTGTTCCACGAGTTCAGGAACGACATGATCGTGATGGTGGCGACCGCCGGCCCGGCCAGCGGCAGGAAGATCCGGAAGAAGATCCGGAACTCGCCGGCGCCGTCGATGCGCGCCGCCTCCAGCAGTTCGTCGGGGACCGACTGCGCGTACTGCCGCATGATGAACACCGACAGCGGCAGCGCCACGCCGGGCAGCGCGATCCCGGTGAGAGTGTCGGCGAGACCCATGTCGACGGTGATCACGAACTGGGTGACGAACACCGTCGTGAACGGCACCATCATCGCGGCCATCACCGCGCCGAACGCGAGCCGCCTGCCCGCGAATTCGAGCTTGGCGAGGGCGTATCCGGCGGCCGACGCCGCCACGATGTTGCCGATCACCACCATGAGGGCGACCAGGACACTGTTCGTGAGGAACCGTCCGAAGCCTTCGGTCCGGAACAACCGGACGAAGTTGTCGGGCGTGACGTGCCGCGGCAGCCACGCGCCCGGGTCGGAGCGGATCTCGTCGAGGCCGCGCAGCGAGCCGCTGACCACCCAGAAGAAGGGCAGCAGCGTGAGCAGCGCGCACAGCACCAGCGCGCAGTACAGCAGCGGGCGGGCGACGGACCGTGCGCGTACGGCGAGGCGGTCCTCGGTGGCGCTCAGGTCGGCGTCGTTCAACGACGTGGCTACGGCGGTCACGGTCATGTGCGGGGCCTCAGCAGTCGGAACTGGACGGCACTCACCAGCAGGACGAGCAGCAGCATCACGAAGGACGCGGCCGAGGACATGCCCAGCTGGCCGGACCCGAACTGGTGGTAGGTGTACAGGGACACGGACTCGGTCGACCCCAACGGGCCACCGTCCGTGAGGAGATAGGGCTCGTCGAAGACCTGGAGGTAGAACACGGTCAGCAGTACCGACACCATGAGGGTGGTGGGCAGCAGGAGTGGCAGGGTGATGTGCCTCAACTGCCGCCATCTGCCCGCTCCGTCGAGCGCGGCGGCCTCGTACACGTCCTCCGGTACGGCCTGCAGTCCGGCGAGGAACAGGACCATCGCGGTGCCGAAGTTGCGCCAGACGCCGAGCAGGATCACCACGGGCATGGCGAGGTGCGGGTCGTCCAGCCAGTTCGGTCCGGCGAGGCCCACGGCTCCCAGCGCCTTGTCGACGGTGCCGCCCGAGTTGAAGGCGTACTGCCAGATCAGGGCGACCGCGACGACGTTGGTGACGACCGGTGCGAAGAAGACCGTACGGAACACCCCGCGCAGCCGCCGGATCCCGGAGTTCAGCGCCACGGCCAGCCCGAAGCCGATCGCCGTGGTCAGCGGCACACCGACGGCGACGAAGACGGCGGTGTTCAGGATGTCCCGCAGGAACGTCGGGTCCTGGAACAGGCGCAGGTAGTTGTCCAGGCCGGTGAAGTCGACCGCGAGCGGGTGGCGCAGGTCGGAGCCGCGCAGGTCGGTCAGGCTGAACCCGAGGGCGGCCACCGTGGGGATCGCGGTGTAGAGCAGGAACACGACGGCGAACGGAGCGAGAAAGAGCCACGCGACCGCCGTACGCCGGTAACGGCCCGCTCCGCTCCGCGGTCCGGGGACGAGCGTGTTGGTCATGCGTGGCTCACTCCGCCCCGGTGCCGAGGCTCTTGGCGTAGGCCTGGATGTTCGCGGCGGCCTTCTCGGCGGTCTGCGTGCCCTTGGCCACGGTCTCCATCTCCTTGCCCAGCCGGGTGGCGACCTGCTGCCACGTACCCACCTGTGGGAAGGCCTTGGTGTTCTTGAGCTGGGTGAGGAAGGCGTCGAGGAGCGGCTGTTTCCTGATGGCCGGGTCGTTCCAGGCGGAGACAACGGCCGGCAGCGAGCCGTACGCCGAGTACTGCGCGACCTGGGTGCCCGGCTTCGAGACGTGGCGCACGAGCTTCCACGACGCGTCCGTGTTCCGGCTGTCCGCGAGGACGCCCCAGCTGCCTCCGGCGGAGAAGGAGGTACTGCCCGAGGCGCCGGCCGGCAGCGGTGCCGTGGCGACGTGGGCCGTCGTCCAGCCGGTCTTCTTCGCGGCGGTGTCGAGCTGCCCGATCACCCACGGGCCGGTGATCATCGTGGCGGTCTTCCCGGACACGAAGTACGGCTGGGCGTCGAGGAAGGTGGGGGTCGCGGTGTCGGCGGAACCCGAGGTGAAGAACGACGCGTTGTACTTGAGGGCGTCGACCACCGCCGGTGTGTCGAGGGTCCAACCGCCGTCGGAGGACAGCAGGTTGCCGCCCGCCTGCCAGGCGTACATCGCCACGTCCTGGCCGTTGAAGATGTCCCAGCCGTTGTCGGCCCCGAGCGCGTGTACGGCTCCGGCACCCTGCAATGCCTTGAAGAACGGCACCATTTCGGCCCAGGTGGCCGGTGCCGCGACGCCCGCCTTCTTCGCGAGGTCGGCGCGGTAGACGAGTGCGTACGTGTAGGCGTACCAGGGCACCGTGTAGGCGACGCCCTTCACCACACCCGCGTCCCACAGGCTCTTGAAGAACGCGCCGGAGTCGACGAGTCCGTGCGGCACGGGCCGCAGGATCGACGGGTCGAGGAACTGCGCCTGGGACTCGGGGAAGAACTGGGCGACATCGGGGCCCTTGCCCGCCGCGATCGCGGCCTGGAGCTTCGTGTAGTACTCGGAGTTCGGTATCAGCGTGAACTTCAGCGTGACGTCCGGGTTCGCCGACTCGAAGGGCTTGAGCACCTTGGCGAGGACGTCGGCGTCACCCTGGGCGGCCCAGACGTCGACGGCGCCGGTGGCGGGCTTGTCGTCGACCGACTCGGCGGAAGCCTTCGCGGTGGCGGTGTCGCCGCGACCACAGCCCGCGAGGGCGAGGCTGCCGAGCAGAGCGGTACCGGCGGACAGTCTGAGGACGCCGCGTCGGGAGGGATCGGACACTCGGGGCTCCTGTCTCATGGGGCGCTGAGGACAGTGGAGGGATTTCCGGGATTCCGGAGATTTTCGGGGAAAGCAGCGTTATCGGTCCGTCGACCGCGATGCGGCTGTTGGGACCTCTGTGGCTGTCTGCGACGTTAGGAAGGGTCTGTTTCGCCGGCGTGGCTCAGCCGTCACGAATAATTTCGGAACTTGTAGCGAAATCCCTGACAGAGGGAAAACCCTTGAGTGCCCGTGACCTGCGTGACATGGACGGGTCAACGCTGTCATCCTCCACGCAGCCACCCCCACGGATCCTCCACGGATTGGTCAAAGTTCCCCCAGTCCCGCACGGCTCAGCTCTGCCCGGACAGCAGACCCGGCTGCCCGGTCTGTCACCGACCGCGTCCGCGGTCGTCGCAGGAGGAGTACGAGTGAGACGCATTCCCCGTAAGCGGATGGCGGTAGGAGCCCTGGTCTCCACCGCCGCCTTCCTGGCCGTCGGCATCCAGTCGGTGCCCGCGACCGCGAAGCCCGCGTCCCCCCACCCGAGTCCGCTGCTCACCGGCAGCCTGGAGGCGAAGCTCACCCCGGCCCAGCGCGCCGCCCTGGTGAAGAGCGCCGCCGCGAAGAGCGCGACGACCGCCCGCACTCTCGGCCTCGGCGCCAAGGAGAAACTGGTCGTCAAGGATGTCGTCAAGGACAACGACGGCACCGTCCACACCCGCTACGAGCGCACCTACGCCGGTCTCCCCGTGCTCGGCGGCGACCTCGTCGTGCACACCCTGCCCGCCACGCGGGCGACCGGCACGGTGAGCGCGACCTTCAACAACAAGCACACCCTCAGGGTCCCGTCGACCACCGCGTCCATCGCCAAGTCGGCCGCCGAGACCAAGGCTCTGACGACCGCCAAGGCCCTCGACGCCAAGGCGCCGAGCACCGACAGCGCCCGCAAGGTCATCTGGGCCGGTGACGGCACCCCGAAGCTCGCCTGGGAAACGGTGATCGGCGGCTTCCAGGACGACGGCACCCCGAGCCAACTGCACGTGATCACCGATGCCACCACCGGCAAGGAACTCTCCCGGTTCCAGGGCATCGAGACCGGCACCGGCAACACCCAGTACAGCGGCACGGTCTCGCTGAGCACCACGCTGTCCGGCTCGACATACCAGCTCTACGACACCACGCGCGGCGGCCACAAGACGTACAGCCTCAACAACGCCACCTCCGGCACCGGCACGCTGATGACGGACGCCGACGACGTCTGGGGCACCGGCGCGGGCTCCAACACCCAGACGGCCGGCGCCGACGCCGCCTACGGCGCTCAGACGACCTGGGACTTCTACAAGAACACCTTCGGCCGCAGCGGCATCAAGAACGACGGTGTCGCCGCGTACTCGCGCGTCCACTACAGCACGGCGTACGTCAACGCCTTCTGGGACGACAGTTGCTTCTGCATGACGTACGGCGACGGGTCCGGCTCCACCCACGCGCTGACCTCGCTGGACGTGGCCGGCCACGAGATGAGCCACGGCGTCACCTCCAACACCGCCGGGCTCAACTACACCGGTGAGTCAGGTGGGTTGAACGAGGCGACCTCCGACATCTTCGGCACCGGTGTCGAGTTCTACGCCAACAACAGCAGTGACGTCGGTGACTACCTCATCGGCGAGAAGATCGACATCAACGGCGACGGCACACCGCTGCGTTACATGGACAAGCCGAGCAAGGACGGCGGCTCCGCGGACAGTTGGTACTCCGGCGTCGGCAACCTCGACGTCCACTACTCCTCGGGCCCGGCGAACCACATGTTCTATCTGCTCTCCGAGGGCAGCGGCACCAAGGTCATCAACGGCACCACCTACACCAGCACCACCTCCGACGGCGTGGCAGTCGCCGGTATCGGCCGGGCCGCCGCCCTGCAGATCTGGTACAAGGCGCTGACGACGTACATGACGTCCAGCACCAACTACGCCTCGGCGCGCACCGCCGCCCTGAACGCGGCCGCCGCGCTGTACGGCACAAGTTCCGCGCAGTACGCGGGAGTCGGCAACGCCTTCGCGGGCATCAACGTCGGCAGCCACATCACCGTGCCGACCAGTGGTGTCACGGTGACCAACCCGGGCAGCCAGTCCTCCACCGTCGGCACCGCGGTGAGCCTCCAGGTCTCGGCCAGCAGCACCAACAGCGGTTCGCTGACGTACGCGGCGACCGGACTGCCGACCGGCCTGTCGATCAGCAGTTCCACGGGCGCCATCACCGGTACTCCGACGACGGCGGGCACCTACAGCACCACGGTGACCGTCACCGACAGCACCGGGGCGAGTGGCACCGCGTCCTTCACCTGGACCGTGAGCTCCAGTGGCGGGGGAGGCACGTGCACCTCGACGCAGTTGCTGGGCAACGCGGGCTTCGAGTCGGGCAACACGACCTGGACCGCGAGCAGCGGAGTCATCACCAACGACACCGGCCAGGCCGCGCACGCCGGCTCGTACTACGCCTGGCTGGACGGCTACGGCTCGACCCACACCGACACGCTGACCCAGTCGGTGGCCGTACCGAGCGGCTGCAAGGCGACGCTCACCTTCTATCTGCACATCGACACGGCGGAGACGACCACCAGCACCGCGTACGACAGGCTGACGGTCACCGCCGGCTCGACCACCCTGGCCAGCTACTCGAACCTCAACCAGGCCACCGGGTACGCGCAGAAGACCTTCGACCTGTCCTCCTTCGCCGGCACCACCGTGGCGTTGAAGTTCAGCGGCGTCGAGGACTCCTCGCTGCAGACCAGCTTCGTCGTCGACGACACGGCACTGACGACCAGTTGATCAACATGAACCATCCGATCCACCCGTGAGCCCGGCACCCCGCACGCGCTCCCAGGCGTGCGGGGTGTTCGGGTTCCGGTTTCCCTCAGCTCAGCGGGTCCAGGGTCAGATAGGCCTGTTGCGGGTTGCCGTCGTTGACCAGGGACTCCTGGGCGCCTACGTCGTCGAACGCGAACGCGTACGCCTTGCCGTCGGCCATCTGCGCGTGGATCTTGCGGGCGTAGTGGTTGGTCACCACGTCCTTGTAGAAGTTCGCCGTGGTGGTGTCCGGCTGGTTGGGGTTGACCAGCAGTGTGGAGCGGTTGAAGCCCGCGCACAGGGTGCGCGAAATCGGCCCGCGCACCAGGTCGTTCGGTGCGTCGAGGTACTTGTAGCAGCCGAAGATGCTGGCCGCGTCCGGCTTCTGGAAGCTGGTGACGACCGCTCCGGCGCTGTTGGTGAAGTTCATGACGTTGCCCGACACCCGGCCGTAGTACTTCGTGTTCGGCTGGTCGGCGAACGGCGTCACGGTCAGCGTCGACGTCGAGTACTTCGACCAGACGCGGTTGACATAGTCGTCCATCACGGTGCTCGGCAGGGCTCCCGTCTCCACTCCGTATCCCGGTGAGAGCGCTCGCAGGACGGTGCCGTCGGACCGGGTCTGGATCAGGTTGGCCCAGCCGCCGGGCTGTCCGCGCAGGGCGTTGAAGAACCCGGTGTACCCGCCGGACTTGAGGTGTCCGGTGGAGGCCGTGGTCCCGTCGGCACGCTGCACCCCGACCGCGTAGGGCGCCGAGAACATGTCCACCTGGGTGCTGTTGATCCACAGCCCGGAGTCGTTCAGCGTGTACTCGGACCAGTTGAAGAGGATGTCGCGGTTGGGGTCGGTCGGATTCTGCACCGCGGGCTGCACCAGACCGCCGGTGGTCAGCTTGAAGACGAGCTTCTGGCCGTAGGAGAAGTAGATGCGGCCCGAGAACTTCGGGATGCGGATGGTCTTGGACTGTCCGGCGGCCGGCCCCGGGATCGACGCGTCGGGTGCGGGGGTGGGCGGGTTGCCGCCGGCCGGCCAGGCGTGGAACGTGCCGTCGGCGTCGGCCCAACCCTGCTGGCCGGTGGCCAGGTTGGTGCCCAGGTCGTAGACGTAGACCGCGTCGCCGCGGCCCGAGTTGTTGGTGATCTTCAGCGGGATGGTGGCGGGCACCGCGGCGTCCGCCGTCAGTGGTGTCGCCAGCGCGAGCATCGTGGCCACCGCGGTCGCGGCACCCATGCGACGCATGAGTCGGATGAGCACTCCTCACCTCCGTGTGGGGGGTGTACGAAATTGGTCCGTACCTATCTGAGAGCGCTCTCAGAGTCGCGCCGAGACACGTCCATGTCAATGCGATGAACGAAAGGCGCCCACGGCAACTCACGCCGTGGGCACCCGGGTTGGATCAGAGGGGAGCAGTCTTCGATCAGAAGGTGCGCTTCAACAGGTCGAGCAGCGCGGCCCAGTGACGCTCGTCGGCCTCCGCGTCGTACGACGAGGTGTCGGCCTGCGTGTAGCCGTGCTGCGCGCCCGGGTAGACCTCGCAGCGGTGCCGGACGCCCGCCGCGCTGAGCGCCTCCTCGAACCGCTTGATCTGCTCCTCGGGCAGCGAGTGGTCCTGGTCGGCGTGGCCGAAGTAGACCTCGGCGGTGATGTGTTCGGCGGCCAGGTGCGGGCTGTCCGGGGCGTCGGTGGCCAGCCGCCCGCCGTGGAATCCGGCCGCCGCGGCCACCCGCTCCGGGTAGGCACCGGCGGTGTACAGCGCGAGCCGGGCGCCCATGCAGTACCCGGTGATCGCCACCGGCCCGTCTACGACCAGCGGCGAGTCCGCCAGCCAGCGCAGATAGGCGCCGGCGTCCCGCTTGAACAGGTCGGGCTGCCGGGCAAGGCCCATGATCAGCGGACCGACCTTCTCGAAGATCTCCGGACGCGCCTCGGGATCGATGAACTCGGGCAGCTCGACCACCGGCGCGCGGCCGTGCCGGTAGAACACGTTCGGCACGAGGACCGTGTAACCGGCCCCGGCCAGCCGGTCGGCCATCGACCTCAGGTGCGGGCGCAGCCCGAAGGCGTCCTGGTAGAGCAGCACGGCCGGACGGGGGCGCTCATCGCCGGAACGCACCAGATAGGCGTCGGCGATGCCGTCCTCGGTGGGAATGTCCACGGCTGTGCCCTGTACGGCGGTCATGGCGTGGGGTGCCTCCCAGCGGTTCGGCGCCGGGCCACCTGCCGGTCCGGCGCGGCGTGTCCGATCATCGTGGCACGCCGGATCATGGGCCCGTCGCCGGGGTCACTCGAAGCGGGAGACGTCCCCCGCCCCCTTCCGGACGATCTCGGCCTCGCCGCTGGAGAAGTCGATGACCGTGGTCGGCTCCGTGCCGCACTCCCCGGAGTCGACCACCGCGTCCACCACGTGGTCGAGCCGGTCCTTGATCTCCCAGCCCTGGGTCATCGGCTCCTCCTCCTCGGGCAGGAGCAGAGTGCTGGACAGCAGCGGCTCGCCCAGCTCGGCGAGCAGCGCCTGGGTGACGACATGGTCGGGGATGCGGACGCCCACGGTCTTCTTCTTCGCGTTCAGCAACTGGCGCGGCACCTCCCTCGTCGCCGGGAGGATGAACGTGTAACTGCCGGGCGTGGAGGCCTTGATGGCGCGGAACACGTCGTTGTCGATGTGCACGAACTGGCCCAGTTGGGCGAAGTTCTGGCACACCAGCGTGAAGTGGTGCCGGTCGTTCAGATGCCGGATCTGACGGATCCGCTCCAGGCCGTCACGGTTGCCGAGCTGGCAGCCCAGCGCGTAGCAGGAGTCGGTCGGGTACGCGATCAGCGCACCCGAGCGCACACTGTCCGCGACCTGCGAGATGGTGCGCGGCTGCGGGTTGTCGGGATGCACGTCGAAGTACTTGGCCACCCGCCGAGCTTATGCCGTGCCCGCGCGGGTCGCCGCGCGGGCCCCGTCCGACGCCCGATTCGCCGGGCGTACCCCGGCGAATCGGGGGAAGCCGACGAGAGCGCTCGGGACTCTCCCCCGAACCCGGGCAGGACCGGCTCCGCCCGCGGCTCCCTCCGAGGCCGCGGCGGGGCGGTTCCACCGCCCACCGACCGGGTGTCCGGCTCAGCCGTGCAGTTGGACCGGTACCTCCTGCCAGCCGAAGGCGATGAACGACGGCACCTGGCGCAGCTCGTCCGCGTCGACGGCGAGCCGGGCGTCCGGGAAGCGTTCGAAGAACGCGGGCAGCGCGGTGAGGGCCTCCACCCGGGCGAGCGGCGCGCCGATGCAGCGGTGCACGCCGATGCCGAAGGCCAGGTGGTCGTCGGCTCCGCGGGTGGCGTCGAAGTCGTCCGCGTCGGGGCCGTAGCGCGCGGGATCGAGCCCGGCCGCGGCGATCGTGGTGAGGATGGCGTCCCCCGCCGGCACGGTGACCTCGCCGATCCTGAGGTCGCTGACCGCGAACCGCAGCGGCAGCGAGGCGATGGACGGGTGGACGCGCAGGGTCTCGTCGACGACCGCGTCCCAGCCGATCTTCCCGGCGCGTACGGCGGCCAGTTGCTCGGGGCGCCCCAGCAGGGCGACGATCGCGTTGCCGATCAGGTTGACCGTCGTCTCGAAGCCTGCGCCGATCACCAGCAGCAGCGTGTACAGCAGTTCCTCGTCGCTCAGCCGGTCGCCGTCCTCGTCGCGCACCCGGATCAGTTCGCTGGTGAGGTCGTCGCCGGGATGCTCGCCGCGGTGGGCGATCAGCGCGGGCAGCACCGTGCCGATCTGGTGCTGCACGGACGACGCGTGCTCCGGGGACGGGTCGGAGGTGTCCATGATGGCCGCGATCAGCCGCCCGGTGTCGTCCACCAACTCCTCGGGCACACCGAACAGTTCGCAGATGATCCGCATCGGCAGGGGGTGGGCGAGCGCCGCCTTGATGTCGACCACCTCGGCGTCACCGGCCGCCACCGTGTCGAGCAGTTCCGCCGTGATCGCCTCCACCCGGCTCCGCATCGCCTCGGTGCGCCGGTGCGTGAAGCTCGGCGCGACGAGCTTGCGCAGCCGTGTGTGGTCGGGGCCGTAGGCGGAGAGCATGTTGGTCACGCCGATCCAGCTCATGACCCAGGCCCAGGAGGGGTGTTCGCCGATCTCGGGCCAGAGTTTCCAGTGCAGCCGGGGGTCCTTGCTGACCTGGGGGTCGAGCATCAGTCGCTTCAGGGTGTCGTGGTCGGTGGGCGCCCAAGCGGGGATACCGCCGGGGAGTTCGACGGGCACGATCGGGCCGAGGGCACGCAGCCGGGCGCTCTCGGCGGCGATGTCGGCGCCGAACGGGTCGAGCGCGATGCGGTCAGTCACGGTCACGACAGGTCTCCTGGCTGGTCGGGGGAGCGGGGGCTGAACCGGACGGGCAGAGACGTCAGCGAGCGGTGGAAGGGACCGGGCCGCCAGGTCAACCGCTCGCGCGGCAGGACGGTTTGGAGGTCGGGCAGCCACAGTGTGAGCCGCTCGATCGCCTCCGTCGCGATGAGCAGCGTGTGCTGTTTGACCGGGCAGGCGTGCGGGCCCGCCGACCACGACAGGTGCGAGGCGTCCTTGGGATGCCGGCCGCTGACCACCTCCTGCTCGGCGAAGTGGGCGAGCGCACCGTACGAGACGACGACCGGTACGGCCGGTCTGATCCACACACCGTGGAACGTGACGGGCGAACGGGCGTAGTGGATGCCGTAGTTGGCGAGCGGTGTCTCGTGGTGCAGGACCTCCGCCACGGCGTCCATGACCGGGCGGGCCCCACTGGTCAGGGTGGAGTAGTAGACCGAGGTGCCGAGGATGCGGGACAGGGCGTTGGACACCAGGTTCGCGGTCGGCTCGTGGCCCGCGCCGAGGGTGAGGAACACCTGCCAGGTGACCTCCTCCGGACTCAGCCCGGCCGGATGGTCCAGGAGCCAACTGGGGAGGTCGTCGCCGCGTAACTCGGCCTTGGCCGCGATCAGTTCGAGGACATAGCCGCCGAACTCGGCCTCGCCCTCGGCCGCTTGGGCGCCGCCCTCCATCATCATGCCCAGCGCACGGTCCAGCCGCTCGCTCTGGCTGTCGGGCAGCCCGAAGAGACTGTTGAACACCAGCGCCATCAGCGGCCGGGCGAACTCGCCCACCAGATCGGCCTCTCCACGTGGCCCGATCCGGCTCACCAGCACATGCACCGCCCGGTGTACCCGCGCCCGCAGGTCGTGTGGCTCGATCCGCTCGAAGGTGTCGATCAGCGTGGCACGGTAGCGGACATGCGCGGTGCCGTCCGCGAACAGGGAGTTGGGCCGCCAGCGCATCATCCCGAGGACCGGCGAGTCCTCGGCGACCGTCGTCTCCCACGGCCGGGGATCGTGCGAGAACGTGTCGGTGTCGCGCAGCAGGTCCAGCGCGGCCCGCCGCTCGGTGACCACGTACGCCGGTACGTCCGGGGCGAGTTCGGCCCAGCCCACCGAGCCCTGGGCGCGCAGGGCCGCGTAGTAGCCGTAGGGATCCCGCGCGAAGCCGTCCTCCCACAGTCGGACGGGACGCGTGAGGGGAGTGGCGGTCACCTGTGCTCCGGAGGGTCGCGGTCGATCAGATGCTGGACCAGGGACAGCAGGGCGTCGATCGACGAGTTCGCGTCCCGGGCGTCACAGGTCACCAGCGGGGTGCCCGGCGCCAGGTCCAGGGCCGCCCGCAGTTGTTCCTCGGTGTGCTGCCGGGGCGCGTCCGGGAAAGTGTTGAAGGCGACGGCGTACGGCAGCCCGCTCTCCTCCACCAGCCCGAGCACGTCGAACGAGGCGTCGATCCGGCGGCCGTCGACCAGGACGAGCGCCCCGAGCGCGCCGTACGCGATGTCCTCCCACAGCGCCCGGAACCGCTCCTGCCCGGGCGTACCGAACAGATACAGCACGACCCCTCCCGGCAGACTGATCCGCCCGAAGTCGATCGCGACGGTCGTCGTCGACTTCTCCCGCACCCCGTCGAGATCGTCCACGTGGACGGACGCCTCGGAGAGCCGCTCCTCGGTGTGCAGCGGGCGGATCTCGGACACGGAGTCGATCAGGGTCGTCTTGCCCACCCCGAACGGGCCCGCGACCAGGATCTTCACCAACTCGCGTGCGGTGTCCGGCAGATGGATGCCGCTAGGGGTGCTTGAGGGCGCGTAGGCCATCGGCCACTCTCTTCAGCAGGTCGGGGTCGAAGCGTTCGGCGGGCGGGATCGGGGCGCGGGCGAGCACCAGGCTCCGGTCGAGGAGACCGGCGGCCAGGACCCGCACCGCGGACACCGGCAGCTCCAGCAGGGCCGCCGTCTCCAGCACCGTCAGCGAACCGCCGTGCAGGGCGTCCAGCAGGGCGAGTTGAGCGGCGGGCAGACCGGCCGGGACGGGCTCGCCGCTGCCGCTGAGCACGGTCAGCCGCTCCAGTTGGGGGCGGCTCGGCCGGGCCACACCGCCGGTCGACAGATACGCGGGAACCAGAGGACGGCCGCCGCGGCGGCCGCTCACGCCGGTGCGCCGCCGTCGACCCCCCGTGGAGCGGAGGCCATCGCCTTCTCTCCCAGCCGCGCCACCTGCGAATGCACCCGATGCGCCAGCAGGTCGAGACGCACCTCGCCGTCGCCGTAGGCCGCCACACAAGTCCCGTGATCCGTCGGGACGATGAGGACGTACCCGTGGTCGGACTCGATGACCACCTGCCGAATCTCGGCCGTCTCCCGGTCCGCGAACGCTGCCGCGGCGGTCCGACACGCCCCCTGCACCGTGCTGGTGATCGCGGCCACCCGCTCGCCCGAGGCCTGGGACAGCGCGTCGGTG
Organism: Streptomyces sp. NPDC005492; assembly: GCF_040605995.1. Lineage (NCBI taxonomy): Bacteria > Bacillati > Actinomycetota > Actinomycetes > Kitasatosporales > Streptomycetaceae > Streptomyces > Streptomyces sp. NPDC005492. The sequence goes on along the minus strand of NZ_JBEXDX010000015.1, from coordinate 27,624 downwards.
TACCCCCGCACCAGCCCGTCCCGGGTCAGCAGCACCGCGGCCACCACGTGCGGCACCTCCAGGATCGGATCGAGCACCCACGCCGTGTCGCCCCCATCGCGGCTGGTCATCTGGCCGCTCCCCCCTCGTAGTCGTTGTGATCGAGCCGACCGATGTCGTGCGCTCCAAATGCCCCTGGTTCTACGGGTTCTAAGGGCCTCTCTCCTACGGCCGTCCCGGCGCCGTCGCTCGCGGCGCGCGCGGCGGCGGTGCCGGACTGGAGGGCGCCAAGTGCGGCGGCGGCCTGTTCCGGGCGGCGCTCCGGCAGCGGTGCCTCCGGCGCGGCCGGCGCGGTGACCGGGGTACGCCGACGTCGGCGCGGCAGGCCTCCGGCGTCGGGTACGGCCTGGTGTTGCCCGGGCCCGTCGGCCCCGGCGCGCTCCGAGCCGTAGGAGTGGGCAGGTGTGGGGGCGGGTGCGGGGTCCCGGCGGGTCGAGCGCGGGGCGCCGGCCGCGGGCGGCCGCCGCTCGGGGTCGATACGGCTGAGGAGATGGCTGTCGATCCGCAGGACCGCGCGCACGCCACCGTAGGGAGAGGGCGACGACACATCGACGCCGAGGTCGAACTGCCGGGTCAGCCGGCCGATCGCCGCGAACCCCATGCGGGGCGGGTCGCCCAGGTCGGTGAGGAGGATCGGGTCGGAACCGGCCACCATCCGCCGGGCGTTGTCCCGTTCGTCCTGGGTCATGCCGAGCCCCGCGTCGTCGACGGTGACGCAGGCGCCGTGATGCACATGCTCCAGGTTGACCACGACGTCGGTGTCCGGCGCGGAGTGCCGCAGCGCGTTGTCGAGCAGCTCGGCGACGATGATGGCCACCGGTTCGACGGCGTGCGAGACGAGTGCGGTGCCCGCTTCGAGATGGTTGTGCACCCGCACCCGGTGGTATCCGGCGAGCCGCGCCTGGCCGCCGGTCACCGCCTCCACGAGATGTGACTCCTCACGCGCGAGTCCGACCCAGGCCCCGCACACGACCGCCGTCACCTGCGCGCGGCGCAGCGACTGCTCGTTCTCGTGGTCCAGCATGAACAAGGTCTGCGTCAACTCGGGGTCGTCGTACCGCTGTTGCAGCGCGCGCAGAGCGTCCTGCAAGCGGTACAGCGCGGCCTGGATCTCCCGGGTCGCGCCTCGCATCCCGGCCTGTGCGGCGGCGTCGACGCGGGTGCGCTGCGCGCTGAGCTCCGAACGCAGCGCGCTCAGCACGTTCTCCAGGGCGATCCCGAGCGGCGAACCGATGAACTGCGGCTGCGCGGGCCCCGGCACGGCGACCCCCGGATGGGTCAACTGCCGTGCGGCGGCCGGAACTCGTTGCACCGCGAGATGCTCGACCTCGGCCGCCAACGCCGCCTGGACACCGTGGAGTCGGTCCCGCAGGTCGGCGATCTCCTCGCGTTGCAGGGCACGTTGACGCCGTGACCGCAGCAGCCCGGCACCGAGCACGAGCGCGGACAGCGTGCCGGCGGTGAGCGCACCGGTCACCAGGTCCGGTAAATCGGTCATCGAATCGAGTCCAAGCGCAGTCGGGCAGGGCTGAGTTCGGGCCCCTGGGGCGTGGCGTCCGGAGCACAGTACACACCGTCATCGACCGCTCTCGCGCGGTGTCGCAGGACTTCCCTTCGAAACCGACCGGCCTCTGTTCACTTCTGCGCCAAGTGTCTGAAATGACGTGTGGGGAAAGGGAGTTGAGTGGCCAAGGTCGGTGTATCGCACTTGAGGGAGACCGGTGTGGCGGGCGTGACGCGTTGGCTGGACGGCATCGAGGGCGAGGCGGCAGCTCTGCTCCCACCGGAAATCCACGCCTACTTTCGCAGGGGCGCGGGCCAGGGTCTCAGTGCCGCCGAGGCCGCCCCGGCCTGGGACGGGTTCCGGCTGCGTCCGCACATCCTGCGGGACGTGTCGCGGTGCGAGACCTCGACGACCGTGCTGGGTACGGCAGTCGACACACCGGTCCTCATCGCCCCGAGCACCCTGCAACGCCGGGCGCATCCCGAGGGCGAGGCGGCCACCGCGCGCGGCGCGGCCGGTGCGGGGTCGCTGCTCGCGGTGACCTCGAACACGGCGGTCCCGTTCTCGGCCCTCGAACCCTCGGGCGCGCTGTGGTGGGTGCAGGTGTACGTGGCCCGCTGCCGCTCCCTGACCGAGGAGACGCTCCGGCGTGCGGTGGCGGCCGGGGCCCGGGCGGTCGTGCTGACCGCCGACACCCCCGTCATCGGCTCCCACGGCAGACCCGGCGCGCATGTCGCCGACTTCGTCGGGCCCGAGGACCTCTACGGCAATGTCGCCGGCACCCCCGACCGGGAGGCCGCCGAGCACGCGTGCGACCTGGGGCCCGATGTCATCGGCTGGCTGCGTGACCTGACCGGCCTGCCGGTCGTCGTCAAGGGCGTCCTGCGGGGCGACGACGCCCGCGCCCTTGTCGACGCGGGCGCCGCCGGTCTGATCGTCTCCAACCACGGCGGCCGCCAGCTCGACGGACTGATTCCGAGCGCCTGGGCGTTGCCGGAGGTCGTCGACGCGGTCGCCGGGACGGGCACGGAGGTGTACGTGGACGGCGGACTGCGCCGAGGGACCCACATCTTCACCGCGCTCGCCCTGGGCGCCCGCGCGGTGTTCGTCGGCCGCCCGGCCCTGTGGGCACTGACCCTGGCCGGTGCGGAGGGTGTGACCCGCCTGATCGATGACCTCACGGCGGAGTTGGTCGAGACGATGCGTCTGACGGGCGTGGCCGAACTCCCGGCGATGGGACGGGACTTGCTCCATCCGCGGGCGGACCTCAGCCGGTCGGCAGGGTCACCGCACGTCCGTTGACCTTCTCGGTGTGCGAGTGGTTGAAGGCTGCGGCCCACGTCCGTCAGCGGGGTCGGCGCACGCGTGGATCGATTGTCGTAGCAGCAGAACCCGCGACGACCCGCTCGACGACCTCACGGCGGAGTTGGTCGAGACGATGCGTCTGACGGGCGTGGCCGAACTCCCGGCGATGGGACGGGACTTGCTCCATCCGTGGGCGGACCTCAGCCGGTCGGCAGGGTCACCGCACGTCCGTTGACCTTCTCGGTGTGCGAGTAGTTGAAGGCTGCGGCCCACGTCCGTCAGCGGGGTCGGCGCACGCGTGAATCGATTGTCGTAGCAGCGGAACCCGCGACGACCCGCTCGATGACCTCACGGCGGAGTTGGTCGAGACGATGCGTCTGACGGGCGTGGCCGAACTCCCGGCGATCGGGCGGGACTTGCTCCACCTGTCGGCGGCCCTCAGGCGTTCGGCAGGTTCACCGGACACCCGCTGACCCTTCTGGCGCGCGAGTGGCCGTAGGTCGGCGGAGCCTGGTTGAGCGAGAACGCCTCCGGAGTGGTCGGCGCCGGCGCCGCGACGAGTTGGCCGGGGCTGCCCCAGCGGGGGTGCGGCGACCGCCACCTCCTCCTCGCGGACGTCCAGGTGTCCAACTCCGCCGGTGGTGATGCCCGGCGCTGTCGAGTTCGGCACCGGCTTGGCCAGGGTCCGCTTGATCACCTGGTGGGGGGCGAAGCCCGCTTCTGTCTGGGGCGGCGCGCGTGAATCGAGTGTCGTAGCGGTGGAATCTGTCGCGTAACCTTGCCCGAACCATCTATTCCGTCATAACGTCCGGATATTCCGTCGCCGACACCACCGGGGTACCCCATGGACCGCACCCGTCTCCAGGACCTCCTCGCCCGCGAGCGCGCCGAGGCGGAGCGGGCCAACCCGCGCTCGAAGGCCGCCTACGCCCGTGCCGAGCATCTCTTCGGTCGGGTGCCGATGACCTGGATGAACAAGACCGCCGGGGCCTTCCCGCGCTACCTCGACACCGCCCGGGGCGCCCGTGTCACGGACATCGACGGGCACGAGTACGTCGACTTCAGCCTCGGTGACACCGGAGCCATGGCCGGCCACTCGCCCGCTGTGGTGGCCGAGGCGGTGCGGCGCCGGTTCGGCGAGCAGGGCGGGGCCACGGCGATGCTGCCCACGGAGGACGCCGAGTGGGTGGGCGCCGAGCTCACCCGTCGCTTCGGGCTCGCCCGCTGGAGCTTCTCGCTGACCGCGACCGACGCCAACCGCTGGGCGATCCGGCTCGCCAGGGCCGTCACCGACCGCCCCAAGATCCTGGTGAACAGCTACAGCTACCACGGCAGCGTCGACGAGTCGCTCATCGTCGTAGGACCGGACGGCCGGGGCACCGCCCGCCCCGGCAACGTCGGCGCCCCCTGCGACGTCACGCTCACCAGCCGCGTCGCCGAGTTCAACGATCCCGCCCAACTGGAACGGGAGTTGGCGCACGGCGACGTCGCCGCCGTCCTCATGGAGCCCGCGCTCACCAACATCGGCATCGTGCTGCCCGAGCCCGGTTATCTGGCCGCCGTACGCGAACTGACCCGTCGCCATGGCACGTTGCTCATCATCGACGAGACCCACACCTTCTCCGCAGGACCGGGCGGCTGCACCGCGGCATGGGACCTCGCACCCGATCTGCTCACCATCGGCAAGGCGATCGGCGGCGGCATCCCGGCCGGTGCCTACGGCCTGTCCGCCGAACTCGCCGACCGGCTGCTCGGCCGCGCCGACCTGGACCTGGTCGACATGGGCGGGGTCGGCGGCACCCTGGCGGGCAACGCGCTCTCCGTCGCCGCCATGCGCGCCACGCTCGAACACGTCCTGACCGACGAGGCGTTCGCCCACATGGTGAAGCTGTCCGAGCGCTTCGCCGCCGGTGTGCAGCAGGGCATCGACGCCCACGCGCTGCCCTGGACGGTGAGCCGTCTCGGTGCCCGCAGCGAGTACCGCTTCGCGTTCCCGGCCCCGCGCACCGGCACCGAGTCGGAGGCGGCGGGGGACCCGGAGCTGGAGGACTTCCTCCACCTCTATCTCGCCAACCGGGGCATCCTGCTCACCCCGTTCCACAACATGGCGCTGATGTGCCCCGACACCACCGAGCGGGACGTCGACACCCACACCCGGGTCCTCGCCGACGCGCTCGCCGAACTGACGCACTGACAAAGGAAGGTGGGGACAGGCACGTGGACGACATCGACCGGGCCATCCTGCGCGAGCTGCAGACCGACGGACGTATCGCCTACGCCGATCTCGGACCCAAGGTCGGTCTGTCGGCGTCCGCAGCACGGCAGCGGCTCCAACGCCTGCTGGATTCCAGGGCGGTTCAGGTCGTCGGGGTGACCGACCCGATGGCCATGGGCGGCCAGGCCATGGCGCTGCTCGGTATCGAGGTGGACGGCGACCCCCGTGCCGTCGCCGACGAACTCGCCCTGCGCGACGAGGTGGTGTACGCCGTGCTCACCTCCGGCGGCTTCGATCTCTTCGCCGAGGTGGTCACCCCCGGGCCGCGGGACCTGCTGGACTTCGTGAACGACGTGGTGCGGCCGGTCGAAGGGGTCCGGAGCGTCCAGTCGTTCCCGTACTTCGGCATCCACACCCACCGGTTCCTGTGGGACGTCGGCTGAGTCCGGAGGTGCCGGTGGGGCCCGAGATGCCGGAGTGATCCAGCGGGCGTCTAATGGGGATGTCGGAAATGTCCCCTGGCGGAAAAGGCCGAGGTCATGACGCCCACGGATTCCAGTGCAGGGGGCAGCGGGGCTGCGGCCAAGGGGGTGCTGCGGCGGCTGGGGGAGTGGTGCGCCCGGCACTTCGTGATCGTCATCGTGGCCTGGCTGGTGGCGCTGGCCGCGCTCCAGGTCCTCAACAGGTCCTTCGGGGGCGACTACTCGGACGACTTCTCGCTCTCCGGCGTCCAGTCCCACCACGGACAGCAGGTGCTGAAGGAGCACGATCCGGCGGCCGGTGGCTACGGCAGCCAGATCGTTCTGCACGACAAGGACAAGCAGCTCACCTCGTTGAACTCGCAGATGTCCGAGACGGTCGGCGACCTGCAGAAGCTTCCGCACGTCCTGTCGGTGCAGAATCCGCTGCCCCAGCCCGGCACGCAGCCGCCGACGTCCTCCGGGCAGAACGTGGGACCCCTGTCGTCCGACGCCAAGACCGCTTACATCACCATCCGCTTCGACGTCCAGCCGTCCACCCTCGGTGACGGCTACCTCCACGGCGTCGACCACTCCGTGCAGCCTCTGCGCGCCGCCGGCGCCCAGGTCGAGTACGGCGGACCGCTCGGCGAACTGGCCCGGCCCGCCGCCGACGACCGGGTCAGCGAACTCATCGGGTTCGCCGTGGCGATCGTCGTCCTGCTGATCGGCTTTGGCAGTGTGATCGCCGCCGCGATGCCCCTGGTGACCGCGCTGATCAGCGTGATCGGAGGGCTCGCCTGCCTCGGACTGCTGGCGGCGGCGTTCACCTTCGCCACGGTGTCACCGACCCTGGCCACGATGATCGGCATCGGGGTCGGCATCGACTACGCCCTGTTCCTGATCACCCGCCACCGGCAGAACCTCATGAACGGCACGGATCCGGTCCGCGCCGCCGGGCAGGCCACGGCCACCAGCGGCCGGGCGGTCCTCGTCTCGGGCTGCACCGTGATCATCGCGCTCGCCGGACTGTTCGTGTCCGGCGTGCCCTTCATCGGCAAACTCGGGCTGGCCGCCGCCGTGACGGTCGTGTCGGCGGTCATCGGCGCACTCACCCTGGTACCCGCCCTGCTCGGGCTCCTCGGCAGGCGCATCGACCGCTACCGGGTGCGCCGCCCGGTCGCCGAGACCGACGCCGAACCGGGAACCGAGCCGACGGGCACCTGGCACCGCTACGCCCAGCGCGTCGAACACCGCCCGTGGACCTTCCTCGCGGCGGGCATCGCGGCCGTCGTCGTCCTCGCGATCCCGGTCTTCTCGATCCAGCTCGGCCACATCGGCGACGGTGCCGACCCCACCTCGTTCACCGACCGGCGCGCCTACGACCTGATGACCGACGCCTTCGGGCCCGGCTCCAACGGCCCGCTCACGGTCGTCATCGACCAGAGCGGCGTGCCGTCCTCACAGCGCTCCGCGCTCTCCTCGCAGGCGCAGAAGACCCTCGACGGGGTGCACGGCGCCGCGAAGGTCACCCCGCTGACGACCACCAAGGACGGGGACGTCCTGATCGGCACCGTCTACTCCAAACAGTCCCCGCAGAGCGCCGACACCACCGACCTCACCAACCGGCTCGTCCACGACACCCTCCCGGACGCGGTCTCCGGCACCTCCGCCAAGGGCTATGTCACCGGCACCACGGCGGCCCAGGTCGACTTCCGCGACATCGTGTCCAGTCGGCTGCCCCTGATCATCGGCGTGGTGGTCGCCCTGGCCTTCCTGATCATCCTCGCCGTCTTCCGCGGCCTCCTCGTCGCCCTCAAGGCCGCCGTCCTCAACGTCCTCTCGATCGCGGCCTCCTACGGCGTCGTCGTCGCCGTCTTCCAGTGGGGCTGGGGCGGCCCCGCGCTGGGCGTCGCCGGCAAGGTCCCCATCGAGAGCTACGTCCCGATGATGATGTTCGCGATCATCTTCGGACTGAGCATGGACTACGAGATCTTCCTGCTCTCCCGCGTCCACGAGGCCTGGCTGCGCACCGGCGACGCCGAGGCGTCGGTCGCCCACGCCCTGGAGATCACCGCACGGGTCATCACCTGCGCCGCGCTGATCATGGTCAGCGTCTTCGCGGCCTTCGTCGTCAGCGACAACATCGTGGTCAAGATGCTCGGCCTCGGCCTGGCCGTCAGCGTGCTGATCGACGCCACGGTCGTACGGCTGCTGATGGTGCCCGCGGTCATGACCCTGCTGGGCCGGCACGCCTGGTGGACGCCCCGGTTCCTGGACCGGATCCTGCCGCACATCGACGCGGAGGGCGGGCACGAGGGCGCGTGAGCGTCAGTCGCCGGGCGCCGCCTCCGGGGTGAGCACCAGCATCGTGACGTCGTCGCGGATCTCCTCGGAGTGCCGCAGCACATCGGCCCACACCCGCTCCGCCAGATCGCCGGAGTCGCCGTCGGCGAGTGCGGCCAGCCGGTCGACGAACGGATAGAAGTCACCGGCGGTGTCCCGCGCCTCCCACACCCCGTCCGAGGCCAGGAACAGGCGGTCCCCGGGCAGCAGCGGCACAGTGGCACCACCGAGCGGGCCCGCATCGGCCAGACCGAGACCCAGTGGCGTCCACGGCACGACGCCGATCTCCGTGACCCGTCCGTCGCGCAGCAGCACCGGAGCCGGATGCCCGCAGGCCACGATCCGCACCGCCCGCGCGTCCGCCGAGAACTCCAGCAGCACGGCCGTGGCGAACAGTTCCGCGTGCGGCGACCGCGCCGAGTCCACCACGAGTCTGCGGTCCAGGCGCGCCGTGACCGACTCCAGGTCGGGCCGGTCCAGCACCGCCTCCCGGAACGCCCCCAGCAAGGACGCCACCGTCGCCACGGCCGACAGCCCGTGCCCCTGTACGTCACCCATCACCGCCCGCACCCCGAACGGCCCGTCCCGCACGTCGAAGAAGTCACCCCCGACCAGCGTCCCGCGCTGCGCCGCCCGGTACAGCCCCGCACACCGCACCGCCCCCACCCGCGCCGGCAAGGGAGGCACGACGGCCCGCTGCGCGGCCTCGGCGACCGTACGCTCCAGATCGAGCTGGGCGTCGCGCCGACTCCGTACGAAAGAGACGAACACACTCAGCAACGCCACGAAGCAGATCGTCAGCAGATCCGTACTGCCCGGATCGTTCAGGTGGAAGGCCGGGACGGTCAGCAGAGCGACGCTGAGCCCGCCGAAGAGCACGGTCGCCACGGGGCCGTACGACAGACCGGCCAGCGGCGGGATGGCGCCCAGTACAAAGCCGATGTCGAGCGGGCTCGGGCTCACCAGCGTCGCCACACCCACACCGGCCACCAGCACACCCGGCAGCACCCGCACCCACAGGGGAGCAGGCGCGCCTCGCAGCCACCCCCGCCGGGCCGGCTCCCGGTTCCGGCGCGGCACGCGCACACGCACCTTTCCCACACCCCCACGCTCCTACGACGGGCCCCGCCCCGCACGCCGAGCGACGTCCGGGGAGCGGTACGAGGCGCGGGAGCCTCGCCACCCTCGCAGAGGGTGCACCGGCCGCCAGGGGACTCGCAGCCGCTTCCGCCGACGGCACGCGCGACACCGGCCTGATCGTCCGCGGCGATCAGGCCTCGGGCGCAGTGGGGATCCCGCTGATCGGCGCGGGTCCTGCATGGTCGCGTCGGCGCACGCGGCCGTCGGCCTGAGCTGCCCGGAACGGGAGAGGGCGGGGGCCGCGCTCCCGCCCTCTCCGGCCTCAGAACGGCGTAAGCGTGAGCCGGATCGCCGTAGGCGCCGTGTCCTGGACGTACGACGCGAAGTCCGCCACGTCGTCGAAGGCGAAGCCGTACGCCCTGCCGTCGGCGGTGGCCGCGTGCACCGCCTTCGCGTAGTGGTTCGTGAGGTCCGTCTGGTAGAAGGCCGAGGCGTCGGTGGTCGGTTGAGCCGGGTTCGACAGCAGCGTCGAGCGGTTGAAGCCCGCGCCGAGCACGGCCGCGACCGGGCCCGTGGTGCCGTCGTTCGGGGCGGCCAGGTTGCCGTCGCAGAACAGCACGTCCCGTGTCGACGGCTTCGCGAACGACACCGATGCGGGACCGGTGAAGGTGAACCGGTCGGCGCGCACCCGCCCGGTGAAGGCGCCCGCGTTCGTCGTGACCGTGAGGTCCTTGCCGGTGTACGTGCTCCACACCTCGTCGATGTACGGCGCGAAGTAGTCCGCCGAGAACAGGCCCGCGTCCAGCCCGTGCCCCGGTGCGATCACCCGCGTGTCGTCCACGACCAGCGGGGCGAACGCCTCGACCTGCCGCACCGCGGCGAACACCGACGCGCGCCCGCCGTCGCGCAGCGTCCCCGTCGTCTGGTCCTGCGCGCCGGTCAGCCGGATGCTCAGCGGCACGCTGAACATGTCGACCATCGTCGTGTTGCAGAACATGCCCGACGCGTTGTGCGTGAACTCGGCACAGTCGTGCAGCACCCCGTAGTTGGGATCGGACGTCACCCAGCCCGCCGGATACTGGAGTGCCGGGTTGCCGTTTCCGTCCGCCACGGCCTTGAACTTGAGCTTCGCGCCGAGCGAGACGTAGATGCGTCCCGACAGGTACGGCAGTGAAATCGTCGTCTCCGCACCGGAGTTCAGACTGATCGCGTAGTCGGTGAAGCCGTCGGCACCGTTGTCGGAGAGCGCTATCGGCGCGAGCGTCCCGTCGGGAGCGACCCGCACCTGCTTGCCGTCCACGTTTCCGACGATGTAGACGTGCACGCTCGCGTTGTCGAACGAGCCGCTGTTGTTGACCAGCGTCAGCGGGAGCGCGCCCGCCGCGGCCGAACCGGTGTCCGCGAGGGCGTAGGGGGCGAGCGCCGCGATGGCGGGCGCGGCCACCGCGGCTCCGCCGAGGGCGAAGAGCATCTTGCGGCGGCCGAGTGCGCGCTGGTGACGGGGAGTCATGTGGGGGGACCTCCGGGCGAGTTGGAGTGCGGCAGCGGACGGTGCCGACGATGAGAGCGCTCTCAGATCGCGCGTCGACACCGCCGCCGGGCCCCGATGTTACGCACGAGCACCGCCCCGGCCAACCGTTGAGTGAACCGTCGGCACGGCCCTGACCTGCGGAGACGGGATGAGGCGGAGGCCTTAACCCCCGCTTAAGGGCCACTTAAGTGCTCGGTGAAGCATTCACGCGGGCTTCATCGCCCGTATCCGGGCGCCTCTTCCGTCCCATTGCATGCCCTCCTAGCCTCACGACACCTCCATGTCCCCTTGTCGAAAGGCGACTTGCCGCATGCCTCAGCAACTCCCGCACACCGTGCGACGGGTGGGCACCAAGGTCGCGATCCTCGCGATCACGAGCGCGCTCGCCGCGTCCACGCCCTTCCCCGCCGCCGCGGCCAACTCCCCGACCGAGCGGGCGTCTTCGCTCGTCGATCCGCTGATCGGTTCGTCCAACGGCGGCAACACCTACCCCGGCGCCACCCTCCCGGGCGGCATGATCGCCTGGTCCCCGACCAGCACCACCGGCGACCAGACCAGCACGGGTGCCGCCAACGGCTACGAGTACGGCGCCACCCGCGTCCGCGGCCTGAGCCTCACCCATGTCAACGGTGCGGGCTGCAACCCCGGCGCGGCAGGCGACGTTCCGATCATGCCGTTCGTCGGCGACGTCACCTCGTCACCGTCGGCGGACACCAAGGACGCCGTCTACGCGTCGAACTTCTCGCACACCGACGAGAAGGCCACCCCCGGCCGCTACACCCTCGGCCTCGCCTCCGGCGCCACCGCCGACCTGGCCGTCAGCAAGCGCGCCGGAGTAGCCGACTTCACCTTCCCCGCCGACCGCCCGGCGAGCCTGCTCTTCCGCGTCTCCAACTCCCTCAACGGCAGCGAGGACGCGCACGTCGACATCGACACCGCCCACCACAAGGTCACCGGCTGGGTCCTCACCGGCGCCTTCTGCGGACGCCGCGCCAACGGCGGCGTCAACAACCGCAAGAGCTACTACAAGCTGTACTTCAGCGCCTCCTTCGACCGGGCCTTCTCCTCGGTCGGCACCTGGCACGACAGCACGGTGTCACCCGGTTCGACGACCGCCTCCGGAGGCGAGGGGTACGCCACGGGCGCCGACCGCGCGGGCCGCGGTTCCGGCGGCTGGGTCGGCTTCGACACGGCGGCCGACAACGATGTCCACATGCGGATCGGCATCTCCTACGTCAGCCTCGCGGGGGCCGAGACCAACCTCGGCCAGGAGATCGCCCCGCACGCGCGCGTGGCCGACGTCGCCGAGGCCGGCGCCCGCGCCTGGGACCGCGAGCTGAGCACCGTACGCCTCGACGGCGGCACCCCCGCCCGCCGCCAGACCTTCTACACGGCGCTCTACCACGCGCTCATGCAGCCCAACCTGATCAGCGACACGGACGGCCGCTACTGGGGCATGGACCAGGCCGTGCACCGGCTGGCATCCGGTCAGCGGGCGCAGTACAGCAACTTCTCCGGCTGGGACCAGTACCGCGCCCAGATCCAACTGCTCGCCCTCCTGGAGCCCACCGTCGCGGGCGACTTCGCCCAGTCGCTCTACAACTTCGCCCGGCAGAACGGCGGAGTATGGGACCGCTGGGTGCACATCAGCGGCGCCACCCACGTCATGACGGGCGACCCGTCCGCCGCGACCCTGGCCACCTTCTACGCCATGGGCGTCCGCAACTTCGACTACCGGGGCGCCTTCGACTCCCTCGTCCACCAGGCCACCGTGCCCAACGCGGACGAACTCTTGGACGCCGGCTGCCCGGGCCAGTGCGTGGGCCAACGCCCCAACCTGGCCCAGTACATGACCTCCCACTACGCCGCCCAGGACGCGTGCCACTGCTGGGGCGGCGCCGCCGAGACCCTGGAGGACGCCGTCGCCGACTCCGCCCTCGCCCAGTGGGCGACACTGCTGGGCCGTACCGGCGAGGCGAAGACCTTCACCGAACGCGGCGCCTACTGGCGCAACGTCTTCAACCCCGCCACCGGCTACATCCAGGCCCGTAATCTCGACGGCTCCTGGGTGACCCCGTTCAACCCGGCGAGTGACCTCGGCTTCGCGCAGGGCTCGGCCGCCGCGTACGTCTGGATGGTCCCGCAGGACGTGACGGGACTGGCCGAGGCGATGGGCGGACGCGAGACGGCCGCGACCCGCCTCGACGGCTTCTTCCACACGACGGACGGAGCCTGGTCGGTCCGGGGCGGCGACGCGCTGCGCTACGACCCGACCAACGAACCCGACATCCACGCGCCCTGGCTCTACAACTCCCTCGGACAGCCCTGGAAGACCCAGGCGACGGTCCGCCAGATCCTCGACACCGCCTACGGGACCGGCCCCAAGGGCCTGCCCGGCAACGACGACCTCGGCACCATGTCCGCCTGGTACGTCCTCTCGGCCCTCGGTATCTATCCGCGCACCCCCGGCAGCGCCGACCTGCTGCTCGGCGCACCCCTCTTCCCGAAGGCGGTCCTGGACCGGCCTGGCCGCACGGACATCGTCATCACCGCACCCGACGCCGACGACACCCACTCGTACGTCGACGCCGTACGCCTCGACGGCCGGAACCTGAACCGCTCCTGGACCGGCTCGGCCCTGACTCTCAAGGGCGGCAGGCTGGACTTCCGGCTCGGCACCGACCCGAACACGAGCTGGGCCGCCGACCCGGCGGGACTGCCCCACTGACGTGCGGTGGCCCGGCGGAGGCGCACTCCGCCGGGCCACCCGCGCAATTCGCTGGACGGGCGGACGGACCCGGCCCTAGCCTGAGCCCGCACGCCCGGAGACCCGCGGAAGGAGGCGAGTGCCATGCGATCCACAACACCCCTGCGCTCCCTCCCCGTTGACCCGGTGTGCCTCGACTGATCCGACCGGGAGCGCTTCACGCGGTACGCATCCCGGAGGAATCCATGACCGATCTGGTCATCCGCGCGCTCGACGCGAGCGACGCCCATCTTTTCGACGCACTTCCCGACGCGCTCGGCGCCCGGGCGCAACACCGGCTGACGACCTGGCGGCCCGACTGGCAGCGGGTGGCGCTGCGGGACGGCACGGTCGTCGCACGCGCCGCCTGGTGGGGCGGCCCCGACGACACCGAACCCCTCGCCGTCGACTGCTTCGACCTGGCCGAGGGTGAGGCGGAGGCGGGCGCCGAACTGCTGCGCAGCGCGCCCTGGCGCGTCGACGTGGAGCTGAACCTCCCCGCCGGCTGGCGCGACAGCCCCGAGTTCCGTGCCGCCGCCGAGGCCCGCTTCACCGCCCTGCGCGCGGCCGGTTACGACCTCCTCGTCGAGCGGTTCATCTACCGATGGACTCCGGCGTGCGGGCTGCCCGAACGCCCCGGGCGCCTCGTCTTCGCCCCCGAACCGGACGACGCCGTGTTCTTCGACGCACTGCGCCGCATCCACTCCGTCACTCTCGACGCCCATGCCCGCCGGGCCATCCGCGAAGGGGGAGTCGAAAAGGCCGCACAGGAGGAGATCGACTTCTTCCGCTGGTGCCCGTCCCCGCGCGAGTGGTGGCAGGTCGCCCGCACTTCCGAGGGCGACCTCGTGGGCATCCACATCCCGGCCCGCAACCCGTCGGGCCCCTGCGTCGGCTTCATCGGAGTCGTACCCGAACAGCGCGGGCACGGTTACGCCCGCGACCTGCTGGCCGAGTGCACCCACCATCTCGCCGAGCGGGGCGCCGAGTTCATAGCCGCCGCCACGGACCAGGGCAACTTCCCGATGGCCGCGCACTTCGCCGAGATCGGCTATCCCCTCATCCGGGAACGCGCCACCTTCCAGTTCGTCGAGTAGCCGCACCGGCCCGTAGACCTGCCGGCAGTCGGCCCGGCCCATGATCCGTTCCGGGCCGACTGTCAGTGCCGGGTGCCATGCTGGCGGCAGGTGGATCTACGGCACATCGCTCTACGGCGGGATGGAGGCGGGCATGGGGTTCGTCGGCGAGGTCTGGCAGGTACGCGGGGGCGAGGAGTCGGTGGGGGAGATCCTCATCGACGACGCCGACTTCCCTTGGCTGTCCGGCGAGTTCACCCCAGGTCCGGCCTTCGACGCCGTACGGGACTTGTTCATACGGGAACGGGAACTGGTCGAGGCGGACGACGACCCGTCCCTCTGGGAGGAGGCCTACGACGAGATCCGGCGGCGGGTCACGCTCACCTCGCCGGACGGGCCCGTGCCCGAGTTTCTGCTGCACATCGAGGGGGAGCGGGCCTGGTTCCGGTGGAGCGACGAGCCGTTCGACGAGGACGAGGAGGCACCGGGTGGCGAGTGATCAGCCGGCCGCGTCGGCCACCATCGCCTCGGCCTCCGCCAGGATCTCGGTGACCCGCTGCCCGAAAGCCGCGTCGCAGAGGTGCGGCCGACCCGTGCGGACGGCCTCGCCCAGCGCGTCGGCGGCCCGGGTCAGGGCGGACACCGCACTGCCCGAGCTGTCCGGGAGGCCGGTCACCTCTGCCTCGCCGCGCAGTTCGACCGTGACGCCTGCCGCAGCGGTCGGCGCCGTGAGGCTCAGGGTCAGCGTGCTCGTCGCACCGCCCACGTGGTCCAGGATCAGCAGGGTCGTGTCCCCGGGGCCCCGCACGGCCGCCGCCACCCTGCGGACGTCACCGAGCACCGGCAGCAGCACGGACAGGGCGTGCGGGCCGACGTCCCACAGCGCGCCCTTCTCCTGCCGCCAGGGGGAGGCGGCGAACGGACTGTCGCTGGTGAACACCGAGCCGAGCCAGTCGGCCCGAGCGGTGAACCAGCCCTCGGCGGCGGCCTGTTCGGCAATCCACGCCTCGGTCTCCGGCTGGAAGCGGGTGGTGAAGAACACGACCGACGCGACCCCGGCCTCCCGCACCGCGTCGACCACGGCCCGCCCCTGCTCCACCGTCGGGGCGAGGGGCTTGTCCAACAGCAGATGCCGACCCGCACGCGCGGCCCGCGCCGCCAACTCGGCCTGCACGGACGGCGGAAGGGCCACGGCGACGGCGTCCACATCCGCGAGGAGGGCGTCGACGTCGTCGTAGGCCGGTACGCCGTACCGGTCGGCGAGTTCCTTCGCCGCGTCCGGACGGCGGCCCCATACGCCCGCGAAGTCCCACTCCGCGTGGCCGTCGAGGGCGGGGGCGTGCGCCATCTGTGCCCAAGGGCCGGTGCCGAGCAGTCCGATGCGCATGGCGCTGCCTTTCCACGGGTCGAACCTGATGCCGACCGGAGTCGATCCGACCGGCCGGTCGCCGGTGAGCGTGCCACATGGACGGGGCAGGTGCGCAAGCCCTCGCGGCGACCGCCGATTGAGCAGTGCGGCTGCTGGATGCGTTCGATTTCTTCTATTGGACCTGCGGACTCGGTCCGGAGAGGCTGGAAGGCGCGTCCCGCCCGCCGCGATCCGACCGGTCGCCCGGCGGTGCCGGACGCACGGTTCTGCGCTACAGCCGGAAGACCGGAAGAGGAGCACGAGCAATGGACACCCGCCGTATCGGTGACGTCGAGGTCGGTGCGATCGGCCTGGGCGGTATGCCCATGTCGATCGAGGGACGGCCCGACGAGGCACGCTCCCTCGCGACCATCCACGCGGCCCTCGACTCGGGCGTGACCCTGATCGACACCGCCGACGCCTACCACCTGCACGCGGACGAGGTCGGACACAACGAGACCCTGATCGCCAAGGCCCTCGCCTCCCACGACCGCGGCGCCGACGTCCTGGTCGCCACCAAGGGTGGCCATCTCCGCCCCGGGGACGGCAGTTGGACCCTGGACGGCCGTCCCGAGTACCTCAAGGAGGCCTGCGAGGCCTCCCTGCGTCGGCTGGGCGTGGAGGCCATCGGCCTCTACCAGTTCCACCGCCCCGACCCGAGGGTCCCGTACGCGGACTCGGTCGGTGCGCTGCGGGAGCTGCTCGACGAGGGCAAGATCCGCATGGCCGGGATCTCCAACGCGAACCCGGAGCAGATCCGGCTCGCGAACGAGATCCTCGGCGGACGGCTGGTCTCCGTGCAGAACCAGTTCTCCCCGGCCTTCCGCTCGAGCGAGCCGGAGCTGGGGCTCTGCGACGAGCTCGGCATCGCGTTCCTGCCCTGGAGCCCCCTCGGCGGCATCGCCCACGCCGGAGAACTCGGCTCCGCCTACGCGCCGTTCGCCCGGATCGCCGAGCGGCACGGCGTCAGCCCGCAGCGGGTGTGCCTGGCGTGGATGCTCGCCAAGTCGTCTGTCGTCGTACCGATCCCGGGCGCCAGCCGCCCCGAGACGATCCGCGACTCGGCCGCCGCACCCGAACTGACCCTCTCCCAAAATGAGTTCGCGGAGCTGGACGCCGTCTGAGAGGGTGACGACGCCCGAGGTGCAGCAGGGGCGGGCAGGGCGAGAAAGCCCTTGCCCGCCGACCGGTCACAGGGGGAGGACCACCGTCGATGGCGTCGTCCACGGACAAACCGCTCGACCACCACTACCGTGACGAACACCCGATCCGCACCCTCGCCTACCTCTTCCGCACCGACCGCAGACGCCTGGCCCTGGCCGCCGCCGTGTTCACGGTCAAGCACAGCCCCATCTGGCTGCTCCCGCTGATCACCGCGTCCATCATCGACACCGTGGTCCAGCACCAGCCGGTCAGCAGACTCTGGATCAGCACCGGGATCATCCTGTTCATCCTGCTGATCAACTACCCGCTGCACGTCCTCTACGTCCGCCTCCTCTACGGCAGTGTCCGCCGCATGGGCACCGACCTGCGCTCGGCGCTGTGCACCCGGATGCAGCAGCTCTCCATCGGCTACCACTCCCGGGTCAGCGCCGGAGTGCTCCAGGCCAAGGTCGTGCGGGACGTGGAGACGGTCGAGCAGATGGTCCAGCAGACCGCCGAGACCGGGCTCGGCGCGATCACCGTGCTCACCGGCGGTCTGGTCATCATCGCCTTCCGCACACCGGAGTTCGTGCCCGTCTTCGTGGTCGTCGTGCCGGTCGCCGCGCTCCTCGTGTCCCGGCTCAGGGCCCGCCTGCGCACCCACAACGAACACTTCCGCCACGAGGTCGAGACCCTGTCCTCGCGCGTGACGGAGATGACCCGGCTCATCCCGGTCACCCGCGCCCACGGCCTGGAGGGCAAGGCCCTGCGCCGTATGGACGGCACCCTCCGCCGGCTCCTCACCACCGGAAACCGCCTCGACCTGCTCAACGGCCGCTTCGGCTCGCTGGCCTGGGTCGTCCTCAACGTGGTCGGCGTGCTGGTCCTCGCCGGCGCGGCCCTCGTGTCGTATTACGGCGCCTGGGGAGTCACCGCGGGCGACGTCGTCATGCTCAGCGCCTTCCTGACCACGCTCACCAACTCCACCACGACCCTCGCGAGCCTGGCGCCGGTCATCACCAAGGGCCTGGAATCGGTCCGTTCGGTCGGCGAGGTGCTCCAGGCGCCGGAGCTGGAGGACAACGAGGGCAAGGCGGAGGTCACCTCGGTATGCGGGGCCGTCACCTTCCAGAGCGTCGGCCACATCTACGACGGGAACCAACTCCGGCCCGCCGTGCACGACTTCACCCTCACCGTCGTACCCGGCGAGACCGTCGCCCTCGTCGGCGCGTCCGGCGCCGGCAAGTCCACCGTCCTCAACCTCGTCATCGGGTTCATCCGCCCCACGAGCGGCCGACTGCTGCTCGACGGCACCGACATGAACACCCTCGACCTGCGCACCTACCGGCGCTTCGTCTCGGTCGTCCCCCAGGAGTCGATCCTCTTCGACGGCACGATCCGCGACAACGTGGCCTACGGCATGGACGACGCCGACGAGGAGTCGGTGCGCGCGGCACTGCGCGACGCCAACGCCCTTGAGTTCGTTGACAAGTTGCCGCAGGGCCTGGACACCCTGGTCGGCGAGCGCGGGGCCAGGCTGTCCGGCGGACAGCGCCAACGCCTCGCCATCGCACGGGCGTTGATCCGGGATCCCCGGGTGCTCATCCTGGACGAGGCGACCTCGGCCCTGGACACCCGCTCGGAGGCCCTCGTCCAACAGGCCCTGGCCCGACTGCTGCGCGGCCGCACGACCTTCGTCGTGGCACACCGGCTCTCCACCGTCCGCGGCGCCGACCGGATCGTGGTACTGGGTGACGGCGAGATCCTGGAGATCGGCACACACGACGAACTCCTGCGCCGGGGTGGGGCGTACACGGCGCTGCACAGCGGCCAGGTCGCCTGATCCCGGGTCAGAGCACCGGCCGTACCGCCCGCTCCATGCACACCAGCCGATCCCGTGCGTCCCACGACTCGGTGACGGTGAAGCCGAGGCGCTCGTACAGGGCGATAGCGGCGGTGCGCCAGGCCCACACCGACAACTGGACGGTGCCGGCGCCACTTTGGGCGGCCTGCACGAGCGCGGCGGTGATCAGACGGGAGGCGGCACCCCGGCCACGGAACTCGGGATCGGTCCAGAGCCTCTTGATCTCCGACCGCCCGTCGGCCGGAGCGGTCACCACCAGGCAGCCCACCACCGTCTCGCCGCACAGGGCCAGCAGCACGGCGGCGTCGGCGAACGCGGCGCGTGGATCGCGGACTTCGGTCCGGTACCGGTCCGGCAGGGCGTCCACGTCGGCGACGGGTTCCCCCTTCTCGTCCTCGGTGCGCAGATGGTAGGACGCCAACAGACCGGCCAGGGCGTCGAGTTGCGAAGGGTCCTCACCCGACCAGCGGACGACCGCGACCTCGGAGTGAGGGGTCATACCGGCGCCACCTCCGGGACCGTCCTGCCGTTGAACGCCGAGCGATACGCCTGCGGAGTCGTGCCGACCACCCGGCGGAAGCGCTCGCGGAACGCGGTGGGGGAGCCGAACCCGGCCTGCTGGGCGACGCGTTCGATGGGGTGGTCGCTGTTCTCCAGCAGGTACTGGGCACGTCGTACCCGGGCCCGCAGCAGCCACTGGAGCGGTGTGCTGCCCGTCTGTTCGCGGAAATGGCGGCTGAACGTCCGCTCGCTCATGCCCGAGCGCGTCGCCAGCGCGCCCAGGGTGATCTCGTGGGAGAGGTGGTCCTCCATCCACCGGAGGACCGGTTCGAGGGCCGAGCCCTGGGGGACCGGCGGATGCTGGTGGACGATGAACTGGGCCTGCCCGCCCTCGCGTTCGAGCGGCATGACCGACAGGCGGGCCGCGTCCGCCGCGACCGCCGAGCCGAAGTCCCTGCGGATGATGTGCAGACACAGGTCGAGTCCGGCGGCGGCCCCGGCCGAGGTGAGGATCTGGCCGTTGTCGACGTACAGCACGTCCGGCTCCACGTCGACCAGGGGATGGGCGCGGGCCAGCAGGTCGGCGGCGATCCAGTGCGTGGTGGCGCGCAGCCCGTCCAGCAGTCCCGCCTCGGCCAGCACGAAGGCGCCCGCGCAGATCGACACGATCCGCGTGCCCGCCGCCGCTGCCTCCCGCAGCGCCGCCAGCACCCGGGCGGAGGGCGGCGCGGCCTGTTCCGAGCGGCCAGGGACGATGACGGTGTCGGCGTCCGCCAGCGCTTCCAGCCCGTGGTCGACCCGCAGCGTGAACCCGTCCGTCCGCACGTCCGTCGTCTCGCCGCACACCCGGACCCGATAGGCGCTCCGGCCGTCGGGCAGCCGGGTGCGGCCGAACACCTCCATGGGCGTCGCCATGTCGAACGGCACCACATGGTCGAGGGCGAGGATCGCGACGGTGTGCATGAACGCCACCATAGGCGGATTCCCGCCAGGCAGGTGACGTGGCCATCCACCACAGCAGCCTGGCCGGAGGCATTGGCGGGAATCCGTTGAAAGCTGTCGTTCCAGCCCCTGTGCGGCCGGACGGTACCTGCCTAGCCTGGGCCGGTGACCAAGATCCTTCTCACTCTGCACGTCCTGGCCGCCATCGTCGCCGTCGGCCCCGTGACCGTAGCCGCCAGCATGTTCCCACCGGCGGCCCGCCGCGCTCTCACCGCCGCGGACGGCCCCGACAGGGGGGTGACGACCGTACGGCTGCTGCACCGCATCTGCCGCGTCTACGGCGCGGTCGGACTGGCCGTGCCCCTCTTCGGCTTCGCCACCGCCTCCGCGATGGGCGTCCTGGGCAGCGGCTGGCTGATCGCCTCCATCACCCTCACCGCCGTGGCCGCCGGTATCCTCATCGCCTTCGTCCTGCCGCGTCAGGACGAACTCCTGGAGGAACTGGGCGCGCGGCGGCCCGTGGAGCGTGCCGGAACCGTTCAACTCGCCATGTTCACCGGCATCTTCAACCTCCTGTGGGCGACCGTCACCGTCCTTATGATCATCCGTCCCGGCTCGACCACGGGCGCCTGACCGGTCAGCCGGTGACCCGCACCAGGAGCAGCGCGACATCGTCGTCGGGCTCCGGGCGCAGCGCGTTGAGGAGCATGTCGCTCGTCTGCTCCAGCGGACGGCGCGAACTCTGCAGCAACCGCGTCAGCGTGTGCAGCCCCACGTCGATCGACTCACCGCGGTTCTCCACCAGCCCGTCGGAGTACAGGGCGAGCAACGCACCCGTCGTGAAGTCGACTTCGGCGGTACCGAAGTCCACCCCGCCGACACCCAGCGGGACCCCGCCGGGAATGTCGAGGAGTTCCGCGGCACCGTCGGAGTGGATCAGGACCGGCGGCAGATGCCCGGCGCTGGACAGGCAGCAGGTGCCCCGCCCGAGGTCGACCACGCCGTACGCGCAGGTGGCGATCGTGTCGCCGAGGGAACCGGTGAGGTCGTCCAGGTGGTGCAGCAACTCCGCGGGCGGCAGGTCGAGTCGGGCCAGCGCACGGGTCGCGGTGCTCAACTGGCCCATGATGGCGGCCGCTTGCACCCCCTTGCCCATCACGTCCCCCACGACGAGACCGGTACGGCCCGGCCCCAGCGGCAGCACGTCGTACCAGTCGCCCCCCACCTCGCTCAGCGCCGGGAGATAGCGGGCGGCGATGTCGAGGCCCTCCTGGCGTGCCGGGGCCGGTGGCAGCAGGCCGCGTTGCAGGGTCAGCGCGGTGGTGCGCTCGCGGGCGTAGAGGCGGGCGTTGTCGATGCAGATCGCGGCGCGCGCGGCGAGTTCCGTGGCGAGGAGGCGGTCCTGTGCGTCGAAGGGACGCTCGTTGACGGTGCGGTAGAGGCTCAGCGTGCCCAGTACCTCGCCTCGGGCCATCAACGGGACGGCCAGGTAGGAGTGGACGCCCGCCGCACGCAGGGTCTGCGCGGCGCGCCCGTCCCGGGCGATGCGCCGCATCATCTGCTGGTCGACGCGCTCGACCAGGATCGGTCCTGCCTCGCGCACGCACCGGGTGATGATGCGGTTGGGGCCGTAGGTGGCCAGTTCGCCGACCGGGTCCGCCGCGTGGATGGCGTCGGTGAGGTATCCGGCGGCGACGGCCAGCGCCCGGAACTCGACCTGCGCGTCCTCGGTCACCGGAGTGATCGTGCCGTCCGTCACGACCGACTCCAGTACGTCGACGGCGGCCAGGTCGGCGACATGCGGCACCGCGACGTCGGCCAGCTCACGCGCGGTCTGCTGGAGGTCCAGCGTCGTGCCGATTCGCACCCCGGCCTCCGCCACGACGGACAGATGCTGGCGGGCCTGCGCGACCTCGGCGGCGGCCTGCTCCCGCTCGGTGATGTCCAGTACGGCCATCGCCAGCCCGAGGACCCGGCCCTGCGCGTCCTCGATGCGGTGGTACGACTCCGAGTACGCGCGGTCCTCGACGTCGGCCGCCGTCCGGCCCACGGTCTGCTGGTCGAGCAGCGGCCTGCCGGTGATCAGCACATGGCGCATCCGCGACTCGATGGTCGCCACGTCCAGACCCGGCAGCACCTCGCCGATCCGCCGCCCGACGACCTCCGCCTCCGGAAGGCCATTGATCCGTTCCAGGGCCGGGTTGACCCCGACCCAGCGCAACTCGGTGTCGAACACCGCGATGCCCACCGGCGTCTGCCGCACGAGGCTGTGGGACAGGGCCAGGTCCCGCTCCACGGTTCGTACCGTCGTCGCGTCCGCCGCCAGCCCCAGCAGATGCGCCTGGCCCCGGCTGTCGCGCAACCGCATGGTGCGGAACTCCACCTGCCGCTCGGTGCCGTCCCGGTGCAGCAGGGGGAACACCCCCGCCCAGCGGGCACCCGTACCCACCTGGGCGAACAGCTCCCGCGCCCGGACCCGGTCGTCCGGCGCCACCAACAGCTGGTCCGCGCGCTGCGTGAGCGCCTCCTCGGGGGAGTAGCCGAGCAACTGCTCCGCCTCGGGGCTCCACAGCGTGATGTATCCGTCGGCGTCCAGGACCACCGCCGCGACCCGCAACAGGTCCAGCAACCCTCCCGGGGCGGCAGTGACACCGTCCCCGGCACCGTACGCGTCCATCCCAGCCGCTCCTTCCGGCGCGGCACGGCACCGGCCAAGATCCGCACCGCGGGTCATCCGATTACGGCACAGCACGGCCCGCGCGGCAACACCGTGGGGGACGTGGGGGAGGGGAGCGAAGAGGGCCGTATGGAGCACGTACCCGCGCGGATGCGGACAAGCACCCAGATTCTGGTCGTGCCCTGACCCGACTGCCCCCAGGACACCCGATGCCCTTCCCGCTCCGCCTCGTCTCCCTCCTGGTCGCCACCTGCGTGGGCGCCCTCGTGCCCGCGTCGCCCGCGGCGGCCGACGACCACTCCCTCCAACGCGGCCTCGACGCACTGGTCGCCGCTCCCGACGGACCGCCCGGCGTGATCGTCGTGCTGCGCGACGGCGACCGGCAGCGCGTCCTGACGGCCGGCACCGCCGACATCACCACCGGCCGCCCGCTCGAACCGCGCGACCACACCCGGACCGCGAGCACCAGCAAGGCGTTCAGCGGAGCGGTGGCCCTGAGTCTCGTACGACAGCACCGGCTCGACCTCGACGACACGATCGGCGCGCGGCTGCCCCAACTGCCCCGGGCCTGGCGGTCGGTGACCCTGCGCCAACTGCTCCAACACACCAGCGGGCTGCCGGACTACAGCCAGAGCCCGCAGTTCCGTAGCCTCATCGCGGCCGACCCGCGCCGGCACTTCGACTCGCGGCACCTGCTCGACTTCGTGGCCGGCGAACCGCTCGGCTTCGCTCCCGGTTCTCAGTACCGCTACTCCAACTCCGACAACATCGCCGTGGCGCTGATGGCGGAGGCGGCGACCGGCAGACTCTACGAGGACCTGCTGCGCCGCGAGGTCTACCGGCCGCTGGGACTGCGCGACACGAGCCTGCCGCAGGGGTACGAGATGCCCGAGCCCTACATGCACGGCTACGCCTTCGGCGGGCCGAACGGACCGGAGGACGTCAGCGAGGCGATCAGCATGTCGGGCGTATGGGCATCCGGCGGCATCACCTCCTCACCCCGCGACCTGGCCACGTTCATCGGCGCGTACGCCGCCGGAGCCCTCACTTCCCGGGCGGCAGTGAAGGAACAGCGCCACTGGATCCCCGGCGCCTCCGAACCGGCCGGCCCGGGCCGCAACAGCGCCGGACTCGCCCTCTTCCGCTACGCCACCCGCTGCGGGGTCGTTCTCGGACATACCGGAAACACCCTCGGTTACACACAGTTGATCGCGGCCACCCCCGACGGCCGACGCGCGCTGACATTCTCATTGACAACTCAGGTGAACCAGTCCGGTAACCCCGCTCTGCTGAGCAAGCTACGCGCGGTCGAGGAGGACGCCGTGTGCAGCCTGCTGGGAGGAACGTACGGGTCGTGATTCCGGCGTCCGCGACATGCCGGACGTGACGGCGGCCTCTGAGCCTGGTGAACCGTTCCTGCTGAGGTTCAAGTTCAAGTTCAAGCGACCGTGCTGTCCGGCCCGTCGAGGCGTCCCTCCCGCTCCGACGAGGCGGGCAGGGACAGCCACTCCGCGATCGTCCGGGCGATCGGCTGGCCGGTGTCCGCCTCGACGAAGCCGAACTGGCCCGACTGGTTGCACTCCAGGAACCACCAGGTGCCGTCGCCGTCCTCGGCGAAGTCGAAGGCGCCGTAGGCCAGTTCGGCCTCGCGCAGATAGGTGCGGACGGCATCGGCGATGCGCGGCGGGACCTCGGTGGGATGCCAGCGCTGCGCGGGTGCGGCGAAGCGGACGTCGACCTCGGCGGGGTCCGCGTCCGGGGCGGTCGCCGTGCGGGCGGCCAGCATCCGGTCGCCGACCACGGTGAGCCGGATGTCGGCGCGCTTGGGGATCCGCCGCTGCAAGAGTGTGGGACCGAACGCTACGGCGGCGAAGTCGGTGTCGGGCGCGACCCGGCTGGTGGGCACCGCTCTGGGCGGATCCTGCGGGTGGGCACCGGAGACCGGCTTGACCACCAGGTCCGGGAAGCGCTGCGAGAACTCGCGGGCGGCCTGCGGGAAGGTGGTGATCAGGGTGGCCGGCACGGGCAGGCCGCTGCGCTGGGCGAGCCGTAGCTGCCAGGGCTTGTGCCGGGCGCGGCGAGCGGCGTCGGGGTGGTTCATCCAGCGGGCGCCGGATCCTCGGAGCATGCCGTAGAGCGCCTGGGACGCCTCCTCGGTGAGCCACTCCGAGGGCTGGGGTGCGCGGGTGGCCGGGGTGCCCGGTCTGCGCACCCAGATGGACCGCAGTCCACTCAGGCTCACCAGCCGCCCTCCGGCGGACAGATGACCCCGGAAGGCGCCGTGGACGTACTCGCCGGAGAGCGCGACCCCGCCGGTGAGGTCGGCGGGATCGATCCGGACCACGGGGACGCCGGACGCGTGCAGGTGGACCACCACCATGTCCGCCGTGACGTCCTCTTCACAAGTAAGGACCAACACGGTCATTTATGTCGTTCCGTGTTCAGTCGTCGAAGTGGGTCTTCGATCCTGCGGTGGACGTTGTGGTGCCCAGTTCTCTCAGCAGAGCGAGATCGTGGGCGGCCACCCGTCCGTCGGCGAGCACGTTCAACTGCAGTCCGGAGTCGTAGCTGTACGGAGCGGTAAGCTCCAACTGTGAAGCCGGGCGAGCGTAGTTGAGCGCGAACGGTTGCATCGTCTCTCCCTCGTCGGTACTGCCTCGTGCAAGCGGCCGGCCACCCCGCGGGGTCGCTCGACCCGCCGACTTCCGTCTGCTTCCAGAGACTTATACGAATCGAACGAGTGAATGGTTTCCTTACGCTGCGTAATCACAGGAAGGGACGTGAGACGCACGCCGGGGTCAGCCGGGGTCGCCAGGCCGCCCCTCCTCCTGCTCGCCGAGGGAGTTGCGCATCGTGCGCAGGGCGAGAAGGAGGACGGCGATGTCGTCCAGATACACGGGGTCGGGCATCAGGTCGGTCGGCAGTACGAAGTAGAGGACGGCACCCCAGAAAACCCATTTGGGGCCGGTCGGAAGCCCTGCGCGCCGTAGTCCGCGCCGCGTACGGACGAGCCGCACCAGCACTCCGACGGCCACGGCGAGCAGCACCACCGCGAGCACCACGGCGACGACGATCACGGTTGTGGTCGAATCCACGGGAGCCCCTTTTTCCGGTGCGGCCGCACAGCATGTGCCCTAACCGAATGCCCGGTTACGGCCCCGGTATTGCCGGCGAGGGGAACATCACACCCGAACGCCAGGAAGGGTCTTGACAGTCGTCGACCACGCTTGACCGTCAGCCACAACTCCCAGGACTGTCACGGGTCTTGCAGCGGTTTTCCCGTGTCCCACAGGGTCGGTCAGGAACCGTCCCGATCACCGTCACGCGGCAGATCCGCGCGGGCCGCGTCGACCGGCGAGGCGGGGCGCAGCGCCTTCGTCGCGTCCCGCAGGCGGCCGAACGTCCGCTGGAGCGCGGACTCGGACGACTGCGGAGGCAACCCGGCCACGGCTCCGGCGGACTCGCGCAGGGCGGCGAGCGCCTCGTTGGCGCGGTCGGCGGACTCCCGGTAGAGGTCCCGGGACTTCGTCATCGCCTCCAGCGCCTCGGCGTACATGGCCACCAGCCTGCGCTCCCGGGCCAGTTCCTCCTCGAGCGTCATCAGGCGCCACTCTTCACGCAGAGCGGTGAGGGCCGCCTCCCCGTCCTCCGGCAGCGGACGTGCCGAGGCGGCGTAACGGCAGAGCACGTCGACGAGTTCGGTCGGCTCGGAACCGTCGAGGAAGACGCTGCGCACGGAGAAGTCACGCACGTCGTAGCCCGGAGCGGCCGGGCTCGTCGGCAGCACCACCGCACCGCCGCGCGGCACCTGGAAGTCGAACTCGCGCAGCAACGCCCAGTTCACGGACCGCAGTTGGTCCGGCGCGGCGCGGTGCTCCACCACGCGGTGCCGCAGGCTCTCGGGCAGCAGCCGCGCCAGGGGCAGCCGGCCGCGCGCGTCCGGGGTCATGGCCTCGTGCACGACGACGTGAATGCTCCAGCCGTCCTGCGCGCAGCTCCTGAACAGGCGCCGCAGCTCCTTCTCGTCGGAAGGCAGCGGATTGACCTCCCGGAAGCGCAGCCCAGGAACCGTCACATGGTCCCAGCCGGCGTCCGTGTCCTCGGGGTCCCCGGGCCAGAACATGGTCGCGGGGGAGGGCCACCGGGGATCCCAGACCCGCTCGGCCTCCGCGACGAGGACCCACTCCTGCCCGTCGGCCGATGGCGCACCCGGCTCCGGAGCGGAGGGCAGCGTCAACCGGGCCCGTACGGTGACCGTCTCCTCGACCCGCCAGCGCGCCTCGAAGACCGGCTGGGAAACATCCGGTTCGTCGTCGGCGTCCGGTTCCAGATGGTCGTCGATGACCTCGCGGTCCTTGAGTCGCTGCAACTGTCGCCGTACGACGTCGGCGGCGTCGGACCCGACGTGGCGGCCGCGAGCCAGCCACACCGTGTGGGGGATCGTGGGCGGAGCTGCGGAGGAGTTCGACATAGGCCAATCTGCGTGCGCGGGCGGCGTTGACCCACCAGTATCCCCGTCGGAGATCTTGGCGCGTCAAGCGGGGGTCGGAGAGTCTCGTATGTCCGGGTTTCCCGCGATACGGCGCGAGTGTACGCGCGGGGTGTGATCGGTTCGCTCCGGGCGGCCGGGTTTCACTCGTGTCTTTGACATGGCCCGGTCCCCAGAATGGTGGGGCGGACGGGACCCGCCCACCATCCGCTCGGGGTGGGTCCCTTCCGTGCGCCACGCGGTCTCACCGACGACGCGGGCCGGGGGACCTTCGCCGACATCCAGTACGTCGTGATCAGC